>JASIBM010000186.1 GCA_030045175.1 Streptosporangiaceae bacterium
TGATGCTGGCGAGGGTCACGCACTACAGGCGGGCTCACCGGAGCGGTGAAAGCCGCTTCGCGCGGAAAGGACGGCAATGGCTGGTAAGGGCGGTGACTACAGCAGCAAGGCCATGACGGCGGTTGCTGGCGCGGCCGCTGCGTTCATCGCGCGCAAGGCGATCTTCTTCGTCTGGACCAAGGTCATGGGGCGCAAGCCGCCGGGCAAGGCAGAAGACCCTGAGGTTGCGATCGGCGAGGCGCTGGCGTGGACGGTCATCATCGGGGCCGGGGTAGCGGTTGCCAAGCTGCTCGCCGTCAGGACGACGGCCAGGCACGCGCTCAAGTCGAGTCCGCCGCAGGAGTAGCGGGCTGGCCCGGCGGAGCGGACATCGGCCGTTTGCGCGAGTCGGGTCCGGTTAGGCCCTACGCTGTTTGCGTGCATTCCAAGGACCGCTCCAGGATCTCGTTCCAGTTCCTCTACGCGATCAGGCACCCGGACCGGGTAGCCGGGTACGCCAAGCGCCGCAGCCGCGACGCCTACCTGCGGATGAAGTCGCCTGACCACGTCAGCTACTACCGTGCCGTGATGGCATCGGACGCGTCCCGCAGCCGCGAGGGCGCCGTCGGCAGCCACACTCACGAGTCCTGGCTGACGCTCGGCCAGCTCCAGTTCGACTACGCGGTCAGCCACGGCGTGAAGCCGGACATGCGGATGCTGGAGATCGGCTGCGGCAACCTGCGGGCCGGCCGGCTATTCATCGACTATCTCGACGCCGGCAACTACTACGGGCTAGACATATCGCCGGATATCTTGCTGGCCGCGCAAGACACGATCGCCGACTACGGGCTGCAGGCCAAGCTGCCGCACCTGACGCTGGTCAAGGACCTTCGCCTGCACTTCCTGCCCAACGGTGCATTTGACTTCGTGCACGCGCACAGCGTGTTCTCGCACTCTCCCATTGAGGTAATCGACGAGTGCCTGGCGCACGTCGGCAGGGTGATGGCGCCTGGCGGGTTCTTCGACTTCACCTTTGACCGGACCGAGGGCACCGAGCATCAGGTGCTGCACGAGGACTTTTACTACCGGACGCAGACCCTGATCGCACTGGCGGCCAAGCACGGCCTCGATGCGACCTTCATGGCCGACTGGGATGACACCGGGCACGCGCAATCCAAGATCCGGGTGACCTTGGGTGACGGGAGGTCGCTGGAGCACTAGCTTGACGGGTGACAGGAGGTCCAGATGGCCGCGCCGCAAGTACTCGCGATAGTCCTAGCCGGCGGAGCAGGCAAGCGACTGGCCCCGCTCACGGCCGACCGCGCCAAGCCAGCCGTTCCGTTTGGCGGCCTGTACCGGCTGATCGACTTCGCGCTATCGAACCTGGTCAACGCCGGCTGTCGCCGGATCTGCGTGCTGACCCAGTACAAGAGCCACAGCCTGGACCGGCACATCACTACCACGTGGCGGCTGAGCACGCTGCTCGGCAACTACGTGACCCCCGTCCCTGCGCAGCAGCGGCTTGGCCCGCACTGGTATACCGGGTCGGCTGACGCGATCTACCAGTCGCTCAACTTGATCTTCGACGACCGGCCAGACGTGGTCGCCGTCTTCGGCGCCGATCACGTGTACCGGATGGACATGATGCAGATGGTCACCCAGCACCTGGACTTCTCCGCGGGGGTCACGGTGGCGGCCATCCCGGTCCCCAGGCAGGACGCGAGCAGCTTCGGGGTGATCAAGACCGGCGCCGACGGGCACTCCGTCGAGGCGTTCCTGGAAAAGCCCGCCGATCCGCCAGGGATAGCCGGCGACCCGGACCTGGCCTACGCGTCGATGGGCAACTACGTGTTCACCACCGAGGTGCTGATCGAGGCGCTGCGCCAGGACGCCAGGGACGACGGCAGCAACCACGACATGGGCGGTGACATCCTTCCCATGCTGGTCAAGCAGGGCGGTGCGCACGCGTATAACTTCCTGGACAACGAGGTACCTGGCGCCGAGCCCAGGGACGCCGGCTACTGGCGGGACGTCGGAACCTTGGACTCGTACTACGAAGCGCACCTGGACCTGTGCGCCGTGCACCCGATCTTCAACATCTACAACGACAAGTGGCCGATCCTGACCTACGTGCCGTCGCAGCCCCCCGCCAAGTTCGTGCACGATAGCGGCGACCGCGTCGGGCGCGCGATCAACAGCGTGGTGAGCAACGGGGTGATCGTCTCAGGAGGGCTGGTCCGCGACTCCGTGCTGTCGCCGGGCGTGCGGGTCAACAGCTGGTCGCGGGTGGAACGGTCGGTCATCATGCACAACACCAGGATCGGCAGGCACGCCGTCGTCGAGAACGCGATCTTGGACAAGAACGTCGTCGTCCCCGACGGCGTCGTCGTCGGCGTCGACAAGGAACACGACAGGGCCCGCGGGTTCGTCGTGTCACCGGGCGGCGTCACCGTCGTCGGCAAGGGCCAGGAGGTCACGCCGTGACCGGCGCCGGGTCACCGGGCAGCAGGCTGAAGGTGGCGCTGCTGACCAGGGAGTACCCGCCCGAGGTCTACGGCGGGGCCGGCGTGCACGTGGAATACCTGGCCCGCGAGCTACGGGACCTGGTCGACGTGACCGTGCACTGCCAGGGCGCCGACCGGCCAGGCGCGGTCGCGCACCGGGCATGGGACCTGCTCAGCGACGCCAACAGCGCGCTCGGCGTGCTGTCGGCTGACCTGTCCATGGTGGCAGGCGTCGGCTCGCCCGGCGAAGGACCTGCTGACATCGTGCACTCGCACACCTGGTACACGGCGCTGGCCGGGCACCTAGCCGCGACCTTGTACCAGATTCCGCACGTGCTGACGACTCACTCGCTTGAGCCGTTGCGACCCTGGAAGGTTGAGCAGCTAGGGGGCGGCTACGCCGTGTCATCGTGGTGCGAGCGGGTAGCCGTCGAGTCCGCCGCGGCCATCATCGCCGTGTCCGCGGGCATGCGGTCGGACGTTCTCGCTACCTATCCGGCGCTCGCGGCCGACCGCGTGCACGTGATCCGCAATGGCATTGATACCCGGGAGTACCGCCCGGACGCTGGGACGCGGGTGCTCGAGCGATACGGAATCGCCGCTGGCCGGCCGACGGTGGCCTTCGTGGGACGGGTCACCAGGCAGAAGGGCTTGCCCGTGCTGCTGCGGGCCGCCGAGATGCTCGACCCCGCTGTCCAGCTCGTGCTCTGCGCCGGGCAGGCCGATACCCCCGAGCTCGACGCTGAGGTCACCGGCCTGGTCGGCCGGCTGCGTGAGTCCCGGTCTGGGGTGATCTGGCTCACCGGGATGCTGCCCAGGCCGGAGGTCGTGCAGATACTCAGCCACGCGACGGTGTTCGCCTGCCCGTCGCTCTACGAGCCGCTGGGCATCGTGAACCTGGAGGCGATGGCCTGCGGCACGGCCGTGGTCGCGTCGGATGTCGGCGGCATCCCTGAGGTCGTGTCGCACGGCGAGACCGGGCTGCTCGTGCCACCAGGGGACCCGGTCCTGCTCGCCGCGGCCATCACGGCGCTGA
>JASIBM010000187.1 GCA_030045175.1 Streptosporangiaceae bacterium
CCCCTGGAGCACCACGGCGACGCCAAGGCGCGGCCCGGCGAACCCGGTCAGCGGCTGCCCGTCGATCAGCACGGTGCCCGACGTCGGTGCCGCCAGCCCGGCCAGGATCGACAGCAGGCTGGTCTTGCCCGATCCCGATGGGCCGGTGACGGCGATGCTCTCCGCCGCGGAGATTGTCATGTCGATCCCGGACAGGACCTGCTGTCCGCCCGCACGGTAACCGATCCCGCGTGCCTCGAGCACATCAGCCCCTTTCCACGTCGGCGCGGCGCAACTCCACGCCATCGCCGAGCCGGACCGCCCTGGCCAGCGTGCCTGGCGGCAGCACGTCGAGCAGCTCCGGCGGGAGCTGCACCGAGCCGTCGCGCGCCACGACCAGGTAGTCCTCGCCAGCATGACCCACCGCGCCGACCTTGCCGTCGCGGATCGTGACTGTGCGACCAAATGCCTGGCCGACCTGCTGATCGTGGGTGACCACGATGATCGTGGTGCCCAGGTCCTCGTTCGCGGCCTGCAAGAGCCCGGTCACGACCGCTGCGGACGCCGAATCGAGCTGGCTGGTCGGCTCGTCGGCTAGCAGCAGCGCCGGGCCGTTGGCGAGGGCGATGGCGACCGCCAGGCGCTGCTGCTCGCCGCCAGACAATCGGCCCGCTGGCCTGCCGGCCACCGGCCCCAGGCCCACGGCCTCGAGCAACGCCAGCGACCGGCGGTGCTTGACTGAGCGGGTGCGGCGGGTCGGCGCCTGCGCGAAGAGCACATTCCCCAGGGCGGTCTCGTAGGCCAGCAGGTTCCGGCCGGGGTTCTGCATCACGATGCCGACCTCGCGCAGCCGCATGTTGGTGGCCGCGCCTGGCTTGATGTCGGTCAGCCTCCTGCCGCACACCTCCACGAGCCCGGCGGTCGGCCGGAGCAGCCCAGCGAGCAGCCAGAGCAACGTGGACTTGCCTGCCCCGGACGGGCCGAGCAGCGCGACGGTCTCCCCGGCCGTCACGGTCAGGTCCACCCCGCGCAGCGCGGTGACCTGCTGCCCGGCCATGCCGTAGATCTGGACCAGGTTCTCGCAGCGTACGATCGCGCTGTCCGGCGCGTCGCCCGGTGCCTGGGTGACCACACCCGGCGCTACGCCCGCGACTTGCCCGGCCTCGGTCACGCCTGGGCCTCCCGCAGCATGTCGGCGCGGACGCCGCGAATCAGCGTGATGCTCGACACCACCGCCGCGACTACCAGCAGGCAGGCCGCACCGCCGAGCAGGCCAGCCACCGGCGCGGCCTGCGGCACGTAGGTTAGCGCAGGCTCAGGCGGCGTGGCGATGAACTCAGGCACGCTGCGCAGCACGAGTATCGCCGCGACCAGGCCGGTCGCGGCGCCTACCAGGGTGCCGAAGCCGAGCACGACGGCGAGCTCGGTCAGCACGGCCCCGCGCAGCGTGCGGCGCCTGATGCCCGATGCCTCCAGGGCGGCGTACTCATACCTGCGTCGCCGCGCCGATACGTAGAGCCCGAGTATGGCGGCGCCGGCGGCCAGCACGGCAGCGGCTACCGCGTCGCCAAGGAACAGCACGCTCGCCAGGCCGGGCCCCTGGCGCGCGAGCGCCGCCGTCGAGGCCGCGACCGACCTTTCCGAGGTGATCTTGACGCCGCTGGCCACCAGGCGGGGCCTGATCAGCGGCAACGCTCCCGCTGCCAGCCAGACCTGCTGCCCCACCGCGGTCAGGTTCCCCCCGGCCGCTAGCTCGGCGTAGCGCCGGTCGACGATCACGCCGTTGGCCGGCGCGCCGGGGACCGACGGCAGCACGGCCAGCGTCCGCATCATGAGCGGGCTGCCGTCCAGGCCGACGCCGCTGAAGGTGGACTGCCCAGGGGTCGCCAGCGGGGCGGCGACGAGCGCGGGCAGCGGATCGGGGACGTCGGCCGGGCCTAGCGTCGGGTCGATCTTGCCCAGGACGTTGGTGATGGACCAGGTCAGCCCCTGCTGGCTGGCGGTCACCGGTGGCACCGCCTGATGAACGGCCTGGCCGAGCGTCTCGTCCCGCCACGCGGCGGCGGTGCGAAGGTCCTGCGGCGAGCCCGCCTGCTGCCACCTGCCGTGGTTCTGCACGTCCAGCGCCTCGATGGTGATCCTGCCGTTGACCTGGGCGTTCGCCGCGCCCTGCTTGAGCTGCTGCACGCCCAGCGTCAGCGCCAGGCTCTGCAGCATGCACGGGCACCCGATCAGGGCTCCGGTCAGCGTCACGGTGCCACTACGCGGCAGCACCCCGAGGGTGACCGGCGAGGATCCGGTGGTCACGTTCGCGTAGGCCACCTCGCCGGGCAGCGACATCGACGCCACGCTGATCTTCACCCGCAGCGCGTCGCCGGTCAGCACGATGGGCGGGGCGGCGGGCGGGGCCAGTCCGGCGGTCAGCCGCGCGATGGAGCCGGCCGAGAGCTGGCGCGGCCAGGACGCGATCGCGGCGAACCGCGCCGGGTCGACGCCCATCGTGTACTGGCCCGCCGAGCTGCCGGACAGGCCGATGTAGGTGTCGACAGCGGTCGCGAGCCTGCCGGACGGATCGGCCCGGTCCACGATGGCGCCGAGGTTCGCCCCGGGCGGGACGGTCACGGAAAGGACGACTGGCGCGCCGACCCTGGCGTCGGCGACGAGCCGGTAGTTGCGCTGGCCCACCGACCACGCCGCGAACGCGAAGGCCGCCAGCGAGAACGCGGTGGCCAGCACGATCGTGGTCCGGATACCGCCCGGCCTGCGGGCGATGTGGCGCAGCGCGAGGTAGGCGGCCAGCCCGCCGCGGGCGGACGTGAAGCCGTACAGCGCCTGGCAGGCAAGCGGCAGCAGCCGGGAGGCGATGACCGCGACGGCGAGCCCGAGCAGCCCGGGGACGAGCAGGCTGAGAACGCCGTGGCTCGCCGAGCCGATCTGGTGCGTGGAGAACACCTCGAGCAGCCCGGCCGCGGATCCGGTCAGCAGCATCGCGTCAATCACCCAGCCGCGACGCCCGGCCACCGTGCTGGGCCTGCGGAACTGCTCGACCACGCCGCGGCGCAGCGTACGCTGCGCCGCCAGCAGCACCGCGGCGAACCCGCCCGCCGTCGCCGCGCCGGCCGCCGCCCAGGCCAGCCACGGCAGCCC
>JASIBM010000188.1 GCA_030045175.1 Streptosporangiaceae bacterium
GCTGCCAGGCCAGACGCGCATTCGCCGACCTAACCCGCCCTGGTTCGGCCGACCAGCGAGGCCAGGTCCAGGCCGGGCGGCAGCGTGCCGAACGACACGCCGGGGCCGGCCAGCGCACCGGATCCGGCCAGCCTCGACGCCAGGAACGCGTCGCTCACAGCCGTCGGCGCGCATCTGGCGAGCAACGCGGCCTGCAACAGCATCGTCAGCTGGCCGGCCAGCCTGCGCGCCTCGTGCTGCGCCGTGGCAGGCTCCGCCGCGGCGACACCCGCTAGGTCGCCGAGCAGGCCACCGACCGCCCGGTCCAGACGGCCATCGACGCCTGTGGCCAGCCTGAGCTCGGCGGCCAGCGCCTCGACCCCGCCCGGCGTGCGCGCCAGCGCGCGGAGCAGGTCGAGCGCGGTGACGTTGCCTGAGCCCTCCCAGATCGAGTTGAGCGGTGCGTCCCGGTACAGGCGCGGCAAGACGGACTCCTCGACGTAGCCATTGCCGCCCAGGCACTCGAGCGCCTCGACGACGACGGCCGGAGCCCGCTTGCAGACCCAGTGCTTGGCGGCCGGCAGCGCGATCCGCAGCAGCGCGGCCTCCGCGGCGTCACCCCTGGCCGCCCGGTCGGCGGCGGCGGCGAGCCGGAACGCGAGCGTGGTGGCCGCCTCGGACTCGAGCGCGAGATCGGCGAGGACCGCGGTCATCGCGGGCTGGTCGGCCAGCCGCGCGCCGAACGCCCGGCGATGGGCGGCGTGATGGGCGGCCTGCACCGCAGCCTGCCTGATGCTCGCGGCGCTGCCGAGAAGGCAGTCCAGCCGGGTGGAGCTGACCATCTCGATGATGGTCGCCACGCCCCTGCCAGGCTCGCCGACCGGCCACGCGACGGCGTCGTCGTACTCCACCTCGGCCGACGCGTTGGACCTGTTCCCCAGCTTGTCCTTGAGCCGCTGCAGGCGCATGCCGTTGCGGGTGCCATCTGGCAGCACGCGGGGGAGCAGGAAGCAGGTGAGGCCTTCGCTCGTTTGGGCCAGGATCAGGAAAAGGTCGCACATCGGAGCCGAGCAGAACCACTTGTGGCCGGTCACCAGGTAGCTGCCAGCGCCGGCCGGCTCGGCGCGGGTGGTGTTCGCGCGCACGTCGGAGCCGCCCTGCTTCTCCGTCATCGCCATCCCGCAGAGCAGGCCGGCCTTGCCATCCGGCGGGCGCAGGCCCGGGTCATAGCGGGTGCTCGCGAGCAGCGGCTCGAACCTGGCCGCCAGGTCCGGTGCGTGCCTGAGCGCGGGCACCACGGAGTACGTCATCGAGATGGGGCAGCCGTGCCCCGCCTCGGCCTGCGCCCACACGTAGAACTTCGCGGCCCTGGCGACGTGCGCCCCAGGGGTGCCCGTGGCCCACGGGGCGGCGTGCAGGCCGCGGCGCACCGCCGTGCTCATGAGCTGGTGCCACGCCGGGTGGAACTCCACCTCGTCGATCCGGTGCCCGCGGGCGTCGTGCGTGCGCAGCCTGGGCGGGTTCTCGTTGGCCAGCCTGGCGAGCTCGGTCACCTCGGCCGATCCAGCCAGCGTGCCGATCTGCCTTAGCTCGGCCAGCGCCCAGGCGGCCTCATGGCTCGCCACGGCGGCGAGCAGCGCCTGGTCGGCGGCTACGTCGTGGCCGGCGAGCGGGGGGACCTGGTTGGTCACCTCGTGCGTGACCCGGCCGCCGTGCAGCGTGCGCGTCATCGCTGGCTGCGGGTCAGAGGTGGATACCGCATTCTGTCTTCGCCGTTCCAGCCCAGCGCCCGCTACGCGGGTTCGCGCCTGGCGCGACCCTGGCGGTGCAGGTGCGGCAGCCGATCGACGGGTAACCGTCGTAGACGAGCGGGTTCACGAGCACCCCGCGCTCGGCGATGTAGGCGTCCACCTCGTCTTGAGTCCACTCCACGATCGGGTTGACCTTGACCATCTGCCGCTTGGCGTCCCACTGGATGACCTTGGTGTCGGTCCTCGTGTCGGTCTCTTCCCTGCGCACCCCGGTGATCCACGCGTCATAGGGACCGAGCGCCTGCTCGAGCGGCACGACCTTGCGCAGGTAGCAGCACAGGTCTGGATTACGCGCGTACAGCTTGGGACCGAGCTCGGCGTCCTGCTGCTCGACCGTCGCCGGCGGGGTCACGCTGATCACGTTGACCGGATAGACCACGGAGACAGCGTCCCTGGTGCCGATCGTCTCGGCGAAGTGATAGCCGGTGTCCAGGAACAGCACGTCGATGCCTGGCACGACCTTCGAGGCAAGATCGATGATCACCGCGTCGGTCATCGACGAGGTGATGCAGAGCCTGCTCCCGAACGTCTGCGTGGCCCAGGTGATCACGTCTTCAGCGGGCGCGCCCGCCAGGGTCTCGGCGGCCTGCTTCGCCAGCGCCTCGGCGGCTTGCGGGGTTAGCCTGTCCATCGTTCGCGCCTCCTGCGCCGCGGTCCCATGGTCAGGTGGCCGCGGCCGGGGTGGCCGGGACACTGGGTCATCCGATGCTCCTGACATCAGAGTATGACCAAAAGCCACAGAACGCGCGCGAACCTCGCGGAAGTCGGTGACTCACGGGCATCTCTCCTCGCGTTGGTCAACCGCAGCCGCTGCCGGAGATATTCCGAGCCCGGACCCGCGCGGCGGGTCCGGGCTCGGAAAGGGATGGGATCAGGCGGCGGCGCCAGCAGCGTTGGCGCGGCGCATCCGCCTGCGCCGCTCCGCTGAGCGCTCATCCTCATTAAGGCCACCCCACGTGCCGTACTTTTCAGGCCGGCTGACCGCGTAGCCTAGGCATTCCATCCGGACCGGGCACGATCCGCACAGAGCCTTGGCCTTACGCTCGCGGACATCGCGCTCGGGCTGCCGTTCACCATCTGGTCCGAAGAACAAGACAACGTCGGCACCGCGGCATGCGGCCCGGTCCTGCCATCCCCAGCTGGGCCGCGGCAGCAACACGGCCTGATGGCGTACCTCAGACATGAAAGACTCCTCAACCAGCTCGCCTTAACCTCGCCTAGCGGACCACCCAGGCTCGCTGGACGCAAACAAAGAAAACTCGCGATGTGGCCTGCGCCCCGTCGCATCATGCAAACGCCTAGCAGGGCTGAAGTGTTCCCTCGGTGCACGATTCGGGCGTCTTAGCCCGTCGGCCGAGGTTACCCCCCACCTGCACGACGGCACCCGACCCGCGCTTCCCGCAGGCCGAGATCCCGCGCCTAGCCCGCGCGCCGTCGGATAATCATGTCATCGCCGGTCCGGCCGCAAGGTCAATACTGCGATTCTCACCCGATCCAGAACGCACAGTAGCGAACTCGCAGGTCTTCCCGCTCGCCCTCCAGGCGCCCGCAGTCGGGCGGTTGCACGCTAATGCGGTTCATTCGGCTAGACAAGCCGCCCTGCCCAGGCGACGATAGGCAGCATGTCCGAGCCGGATGCCGTTCCCCTGCCGCGTGAAGGAGAGGTCTTCTTCGACGTCCGGGGTGACGCCAGGTGCATGCGGCTGAGCTGGTATGCGGACAGCGCGATCGCGGTGTTCAGCATCTGGCAGGGCAACCGCTGCACGGGAACCTTCCGGCTGCCCTTCAAGGACCTCGAGAGGATGGCCCGCGCGCTGCAATCTGGCCCGGGCGGGCCAGCCGTAACCGGCCGGGCCGGGGACGCGGTGCCTGGATACGGTGCCGGCCCGTTTAGCCTGCCCGACTATGATCCGCCGGACTACGCCGGCTCGCCCTGGCAGGCGGATGAGGCGTACCAGGCCCGGCCGGCTTACCCGCCAGGGCCGGGTTATCCGGCCGAGCCGGGCTACCCGTCCGGGCCGGGTTACCCGGCGGAGCCGTGGCACGCCGAGCCGAGCTTTCCGGCCGAGCCGAGTTTTCCGGCCGAGCCAAGTTACCTGGCCGAGCCAAGTTACCTGGCCGAGCCGGGCCATCCAGCCCAGGCGGGCTGGGATGTCACCGCGTCTGCGAGCCCCGCATACGCGCGCGAGGCGGACGACGCCGATCGCACATCCGAGTGGAGCATGGCGGGTTACCCGCCCGAGCCGACTTACCCCGCGCCCGCGGCGAACTCACCAGCGGATTCCGGGCGCTCCGTGGCCCGATATGCGGGACCTTGAGCGCCGTTGCTTTCGGCATTGCGATTACCCGGCCGCCGGCCCTGATCGTGTCGCAGGGTCCAGGGCCGGCCCGCGGTCATCGTGATGCGCGGAGGGTTTTGCCTGACGGCGGCACCAGCCGGGCCGATCCGGGCTCAATGCGCGCTCTGTGAGATTGACTGATCACCGTCTGTTATGAGACCGCGGCCGGCGGGAATATTGTGGCGGTCGGGGAAGGGGGAACTGACGTGGCACAGAAGGTCTCAGTCACATTCGCGTGCGACTACGACTCAAAGGAGATTCCTAGCGGTGAGCATCTCACCCGCGTGTTCAGCCTCGACGGCCGGGACTACGAGATCGATCTCTGCGAGCGGCACAGCCAGAAGTTCGACGAGGTGATGAAGCGCTTCTCGGAGAAGGCGCGCAAGGTCTCGACCAAGGTCGGGCGAACCAAGCGGCGGACGACGGCGCACCGCAGGCGCAGCGCGGAGATCCGAGCGTGGGCTAAGCGCTCCGGTATGGAAGTCAGCGACCGGGGCCGGATACCGTCGCAGGTAATCGCGAAGTACGAGGCGAATCACTAGCGGTTCGCGCCCTGGCTGCCAGTCTGAAGCGGGCTGGCGGCCAGGGTCGGCGCGATCGCGCGAGATACAGCGGCCCGGCGTCGCCGCGGGCTTAGCTTGCCTGGTCGTCAGGCGATCCATTGGCGGTCTTCAGCGGGCTGACGGCCGCCGCGAGCACCTGGGAGTTGGGCAGGAACACGCGGCCATCCGCGGTCTCAAGGCGCACGTAGGTGATGCTGAACTCGGACACCGTGCCCTCGATCGTCCCTGCCAGCGCCCCGGATCTGACCTGCACCAGGTCGCCGACCTTGAAGGGCCTGGCGAACTGCAGCATCACGCCTGCGAAGAGGTTCGCCAGGGACTGCTGGGCCGCCATGGTGATGAGCACGCCGGTCACCGCGCCGCCCACCAGGAGCTGGGTGACGCGGAAGCCGAGCAGGCTCAAGGCGGTCAGCACGACAACGCAGATCCCGATCAGGATCATCACGTACCGCACGATCGCGCCGTAGTCAGCGCCGGCGAATCGCTCGAGGACCGATCTGGCCCACCGGGCGAACGCGAACGTCGAGACCAGCGCCAGGACGAAGAAGGCGATGGCGCCGCAGATCGTGATCGTGTGCCCGACGTCCACGCTGACGCGTGCGTGCGCAGGCGCCGTCGACTCGCCCAGCGGGATCCCGGCCACGGACACGGCGAACGCGATGGCCACGGCCAGCACGAGCGTGATGATGGCCTGCAACGGCCTGCTGCGCCGCCGCCCGGCTGCGCCCGCCCCGTTGTCCGGTACGCCCTGTTGTTCGTACTTGTTCTGCACAACTCCACCGTACCGAGATCACGCTGGTCCTGGGACCGGGGTGGCTGACAGGCCCAGCGTGATCCCGGCGCCGGTGCTCAGAGGTCGAACAGCGGCTTGCCGACGGGGATGACTTCCCTGCCCTTCACGCCGTTCATCACGCCGGCCGCCGAGGCGTACCAGGCCGCGAGCGCGGTGACGACGCCGATCCAGCCGCCAAGCTGGAGCAGCCCGTTGGTCACCTGGCCAGTCTTGATCGTGAAGTTCCCGATGAACAGGAAGATCTCGGTGAGCTCAAGGGTCAGGAAGACCACGAACACCGCGGCGTTCACCTGGGTGCTGACGATCAGCATGTAGGTGTTGAAGATGGCGAACGCCAGCAGGATCCAGCCGAGGTCACGGTTGGTTTGCGTGGTCCCAGGGGCTCCTGTGTGGACATTTATCACATAGAAGTACAGGCCTATCCAGAATCCACCATACGTGGAGAAGGCGGTTGCGCCGAAGACGTTCTTGTTCTTGAACTCCCACATGCCGGCCAGGAGCTGGCACAGCCCGCCGTAGGCGAACGCGTAGCCGAGCCACTGCCCGCCGCTTGACGACGTCGCGTGATGGGTGTTGACGAACGAAAGCAGGAACGTGGTCAGGGCGAAGCCAGCCAGCCCGAGCGGAGCGGGGTCGGCTACGGCCAGGGCTGGTGTCGCGGGAGACTCAGCTGGGGTCACTTGCACTTCGGCAGTGCTCACGTGCATCCTCCTTGGGAGGTTGTGCCGTCCGGACGCTGGCGCGGGGGGAACGGCGATGGGACGGAGATAGAAGGGCACGCCGGACCCGATGAGCGTGCGCCCGACCGCGCCAATGTGCTCATGTCCGGCCATCCCTGCTTCCACACTGGTGCAGCATGAAGCTCACCAGACCCATGTGGAAGATCTGCCCTGAGCGTAACTCTGGTTTGGTCGCAGCGGGAGACCCAAATTAGAACGAATCTGCCCGGTGCGGCACCAGGCGAGAGGCTAACGTTGCGAGAAGATACGCAAGTCTGCCAAATATTCTTTAAGTCAGGATATGAACGGTAGTTAGACGGCGAGAGTCGCGGTCACGGCGAGGCTAGCCTGCCGAGCTGAGCCGGGACCTCGGCGGCCGCGGCCTTGTCGAGCAGGAAAAGCGTCTGCTGCCTGCCCCTGGCACCTGCCGCAGGTACCTGGACCGGCCCGGCGCCGGACAGCGCCAGCCGCACGGCGCCCGCCTTCTCCGTGCCGCTGGCCAGGATCCACACGTCGTGCGCCGCCTGGATGGCCGGCAACGTGAGCGTCAGCCGGACCGGCGGTGGCTTCGGCGCGCCGCGCACCGCGACCACGGTCCTGTCCTGCTCGTACAGCGCAGGCAGCCCGGGGAACAGCGAGGCCACGTGCGCGTCGGGGCCGATTCCGAGCAGCAGCACGTCGAACCCGGGCACCCCGCCCCGGTCCTGCGGCTGCGCGGCGGCGCGCAGCGCGCTCGCGTAGCGCTCGGCGGCGGCCTCGGGACTAGCGCCATCCGCGCCGTCTGGACCGGGCATCGGATGCACCCGGGCCGGCCGCACGTCGACATGATCGAGCAGCGCGGCCCTGGCGCCCGTCTCGTTCCGCTCAGGATCTCCGGTGGGCAGGAACCGCTCGTCACCCCACCAGATCTCGACCTGCCGCCAGTCGACGGCGTCCCTGGCCGGGGCGACGGCGAGCTCGGCGAGCACCTGGGTGCCGATGCCGCCGCCGGTCAGCACGACGGACGCCTGGCCCTTGGCGGCGACCGCGTCGACCAGCCTGGTCACCAGCCGCGCGGCCACCGCCTTGGCGAGCAGCTCGCCATCGTGGTGAATGAGTAGCTGCGGAGTTGAGATGGCGTCACCCCTCACCGGACGCGGCATCGGCGATGATCGTGGCCGCGACCTCGGTCGCGAGCGCGTCGAGCGTGTCGGCGTAGATCTCGTCCGGGTCGAGCCTGCGCAGCTCCTCGGCGAGCAGGTCGGCGGCGTCCCTTCGGTGCAGCGCGACGTACCTGTCCGCCTCGCCGGGCCTGGACAGCGTCGCGTTCCTGCCGTCTGCCCGGTTGATCGCCACGTCGCCGTCCGCGGTGACGAAGGTGATCCCGGTGATGCCGGGCCCGGCCGAGGTCTCCCGCCTGATCGGCACGTCGAGCCTGCTGGCCAGCCACACCGCGATCAGGTCCGCGCTCGGATTGTGAGGCTCGGCGCTCACTATGGTCGAGATGATCTCGCCATACGGCCGGTCCAAGGTGGCAGCGAGCAGCGATCGCCAGTTGGTGGTTCGCGCCCAGGAAAGGTCGGTATCCCCTGGCCGGTATCCGGCGGCCAGCTTGACCAGCCGCTGCCGCGGCGTGGCACTCGCCGCGGCGTCCGTGATCCGCCGCTGGGCGAGCACCCCGAGCGGGTCAAGGGCGGGAGCCGGCGGCCCTTCCCCCGGCCACCAGGTCACGACCGGGGTGTCGGGTACGAGCAGCGGCGTGACGACGGAGTCCGCGTGCGCGTTCAGCTCGCCGTAGATGCGCAGCACTACCACCTGGCCCGGAGCGTCCTCGCCCACGATGATCTCGGCGTCAAGCTTCGATGGCGTGCGCTCGCTCCTGGCGATCACGCCGAGGACCCGGCAGGGATGCTCCCGGCCGGCCTGGCTGGCCGCCTTGACGGCGTCGTGCTGGTCGGACTCGTCGGTCATGATGATCAAGTTGAGCACCACGCCGGTCGTCAGCCCGCCGAGGCGCTGGCTCGCCCTGGTCAGCTCGGTTCGCACCGCGCTCGTGGTGGTGTCTGGCAGGTCTATCCGCATCGGTGCTCCCCGCTCATAGCCGTCGCCAGGTGCGGCCGTCGCGCTCCATCAGCAGGTCGGCGGTGATCGGGCCGCTCGATCCCGCCGCGTACTGCTCGGGACGGCCCTTCTCGGCCCAGAATTCCTCGATCGGATCGAGTATCTTCCAGGACAGCTCGACCTCCTCGTGCCTGGGGAACAGCGGCGGATCGCCGATCAGCACGTCGAGCAGCAAGCGCTCGTAGGCCTCCGGGCTGGACTCGGTGAACGACTCGCCGTAGGCGAAGTCCATGTTCACGTCCCTGACCTCCATCGCCGATCCTGGCACCTTGGAGCCGAAGCGCAGCGTCACGCCCTCGTCCGGCTGGACCCTGATCACCAGCGCGTTCTGGCCGAGCTCGCTGGCGTCAGTGGCGTTGAAGGGAAGGTGCGGAGCGCGCTGGAAGATCACCGCGATCTCCGTCATCCTGGTCGGCAGCCGCTTGCCCGTGCGCAGGTAGAACGGCACTCCGGCCCACCGCCTGTTGTCCACGCCGAGCCGGATCGCGGCGTAGGTCTCGGTGATCGAGTCGGGCGCTATGCCGTCCTCGTCGAGGAACCCGCGGACCGGGATCCCGCCCTGCCAGCCGGCCGCGTACTGGCCACGGGCGGTCCCTGTGGCCAGGTCCTCCGGGATCTGCACGGCGGACAGGGCCTTTTCCTTCTCCGCGCGCAGCGCGTCCGCGTCGAACGAGATGGGCTCTTCCATCGCGGTCAGCGCGAGCAGCTGAAGCAGGTGATTCTGGATCACGTCCCTGGCCGCGCCGATGCCGTCGTAATAGCCGGCCCGGCCGCCGATGCCGATGTCCTCGGCCATCGTGATCTGGACGTGGTCCACGTACCCGCGGTTCCAGATCGGCTCGTACAAGGTGTTGGCGAACCGCAGCGCGAGCAGGTTCTGCACGGTCTCCTTGCCGAGGTAGTGGTCGATGCGAAAGACAGAGGCGGGCGGGAAGACGGAGCCGACCAGGTCGTTCAGCTCGCGCGCGCTCGCCAGGTCATGCCCGAACGGCTTCTCGATCACCACCCGGCACCAGCCATGGCCAGCCTTCGGGGCGGCGCCGGCCAGGCCCGCGCGCTCGAGCTGGCGGATGACCTCGGGAAACTGCGCGGGCGGCACGGACAGGTAGAAGGCGCGGTTGCCGCCGGTGCCACGGTCGGCGTCGAGCTCGCGAACCACCTCAGCCAGGTGATCGAACCCGGCCGGGTGCGAGAATTCGCCGCTGACGAACCTGAGCCCGTCGCTTACCTGTTTCCATACCTCGTCGCGGAAGGGCGTCCTGGCGTGCTGGCGGACCGCGCTGAGCATCTCGCGGGCGAATTCCTCGTCGGACCATGCCCTGCGGGCGAAGCCGACCAGGGAGAACCCGGGCGGCAGCAGGCCGCGATTGGCCAGGTCATAGATCGCGGGCAGCAGCTTCTTCCTGGCCAGGTCACCAGTAACGCCGAAAAGCACGAGCACGCATGGCTGGGCGAGCCTGGGAATGCGGCGATCTCGCGCATCGCGTAGCGGATTGCTCATCGGCCCGCGGCGGTGTCACCGAGCGTCTCGAGTTGCTCGCCGATCGTCTTGAGCACGTCGTTCCAGGAGTCGGAGAACTTGCGCACGCCCTCGTCCTCGAGCACCGCCACCACGTCGTCGTAGCTGATGCCGAGCGACTCCAGGCCATCGATCACGGCCCTCGCCTCGTCGTAGCTGCCGGTGATGGTGTCGCCGCGCAGCACGCCATGGTCGGCCATCGCGCGCAGCGTCGACTCTGGCATCGTGTTCACCGTGTGCGGCGCGACGAGGTCCACGACGTACTTGGTGTCCGGGTACGCCGGATCCTTGGTGCTCGTGGAGGCCCAGAGCGGCCGCTGCGGCCTGGCACCCTTGGCGGCGAGTGCCTGCCAGCGCTCGCTGGCGAACCGCTCCTCGAAGATCTCGTAAGCCAGCCTGGCGTTGGCCACCGCGGCCTTGCCGCGCAGCGCCTTCGCCGCCGGCGTGCCGAGCGCGTCGATCCTGCGGTCCACCTCGGTGTCCACCCTGCTGACAAAGAACGAGGCCACCGACTCGATCGAGGAAAGCTGCTTTCCCGCCGCGGCCGCGCCCTCCAGGCCGGCCATGAACGCGTCGATGACTTCCTCATACCTGCGCAGCGCGAAGATCAGCGTGACGTTGATGCTGATCCCCTCGGCCAGGCAGGAGGTGATCGCGGGCAGCCCGGCCTTGGTGGCCGGGATCTTGATCAGGGCGTTCGGCCGGTCGACAGCCCAGCAGAGCGCGCGCGCCTCGGCTGTCGTCCTCGCCGTGTCCCCGGCCAGCCTCGGGTCGACCTCGATCGAGACCCTGCCGTCCACGCCCGCCGAGTCATCGAAGACCGGCCGCAGCACGTCGCAGGCCCAGCGGATGTCGTAGGTCGTCATGGCGCGCGACGCCTCGTCCACCCCGATCCCGCGCGTGGCGAGGTCGGCGAGCTGGGTGTCGTAGGCGGTGCCCTTGCTCATCGAGTGCTCGAAGATCGTGGGGTTCGACGTGACCCCCCGCACGTGCAGGTCCCTGACCAGGGTGGCCAGGTTCCCTGTGGACAGCCGGTCCCTGCCGATGTCATCGAGCCAGATCGACACCCCGGCAGCGGTCAGCTCGGCAAGTACGTCGCGTGTTCCTTGCTCCGTGGTCATGATTGGTTCCTCCGCCCGTGTTGCTCAGTCACCGTCTTGCCCGGTAGCCCGGCGCAGGCTCGCCCGCGCGGCCTGTGCTACCCGCTCGGCGGTGATCCCGAATTCGGCGTAAAGCGTCTCGTAGGCCGCGGACGCGCCGTAGTGCTCGAGGCTGATGATCTCGCCGGCATCGCCGGCGACCTGCCGCCAGCCGAAGCCCACGCCCGCCTCGACGGTGACCCGCGCCCGCACCGCGGGCGGCAGCACCTCGTCGCGGTACGACTGATCCTGCTCGGCGAACCACTCAAGGCAGGGCATCGAGACCACGCGGGTCGCGACCCCGCCCGCTTGCAGCGCGTCGCGAGCGGCCAGCGCGATATGCACCTCGCTGCCGGTGCCGACCAGGATCACCCGCGGCGCCCCGCCGTCGGCCTCGGCGAGCACGTACCCGCCCCGCGCCGTGCCCTCAGCGCCGCCGAACCCGGCCGCCGAGCGGTCGAACACCGGGATCTTCTGCCTGGTCAGGCACAAGCCGGCCGGGTGGTTGGTGCGCTCGAGTATGGTCTTCCATGCCACCGCGGTCTCGTTCGCGTCGCCAGGTCGCACCACGTCGAGGCCGGGGATCGCGCGCAGCGCCCACAGGTGCTCGACAGGCTGGTGGGTCGGGCCGTCCTCGCCGAGGCCGATCGAGTCGTGCGTCCACACGAACGTGACCGGCAGGCCCATCAGCGCGGCCATCCGGACCGCGTTCCGCATGTAGTCGCTGAACACCAGGAACGTCCCGCCGTACGGCCTGGTCAGGCCGGCCAGGGCGATCCCGTTGCAGATCGTGCCCATGCCGAACTCCCTGATGCCGAAGTGCAGGGTGCGGCCGTACGGGTTGCCTGGGAACATGACGGTCTGGTGCTCGGCCGGGATGAAGGAAGGCTCGCCCGTCATGGTGGTGTCGTTGCTGCCCGCCAGGTCGGCGGACCCGCCCCATAGCTCGGGCAGCACGGGTGCGAGCGCGTTCAGGACCTGGCCGGACGCCGTTCGCGTCGCCGTGTCAGGCGAGCCGGGCGGGAATGAGGGGATCGCGGCCTCCCAGCCGTCCGGCAGCGCCCGCGCCATGAGCCGCTCGAGCAGGGCATTGCCCTGCGGGTTGCTCCGTGCCCACGCCGCGAACCGCTCTTCCCACTCCGCCCGCGTCTGCTTGGCCCGGTCGGCTACCGCGCGGGCGTGGCTGACCGCCTCCTCCTCGACGGGGAAGGACACGGCCGGGTCGAAGCCAAGGACCTGCTTGGTCGCGGCCACCTCGGGGGCGCCGAGCGCGGAGCCGTGCGCTGCGCCCGTGTTCTGCTTGTGCGGGGCCGGCCAGCCGATGATCGTGCGCAGGGCGATGATCGATGGCGCGGCCGCGTGCTCCCTGGCGGCGATCAGCGCGCGATTCAGCGCCGCCACGTCCTCGTGGTAGCCCTCCGGCGTGCGCCAGCTCACCCGCTGGGTGTGCCAGCCGTAGGCCGCGTACCTGGCGAGCACGTCCTCGGACTTGGCGATCTCCGTGTCGTCCTCGATCGAGATGTGATTGTCGTCGTAGAGCACCACGAGGTTGCCGAGTTGCTGGTGGGCGGCGAGCGAGGAGACCTCATGGCTGACGCCTTCCTCGATGTCGCCATCCGAGGCGAAGACGTAGACGTGGTGGTCGAACGGGCTCAGGCCGGGCGGCGCGTCCGGGTCGAGCAGCCCGCGCTCCCGCCGCGCCGCCATGGCCATGCCGACGGCATTGCCCAGGCCCTGGCCGAGCGGGCCGGTCGTGGTCTCCACGCCGGGTGTCAGGAGATGCTCGGGATGGCCCGGGGTGATGCTGCCCCAGGTGCGGTAGGCGCGCAGGTCGTCCAGCTTGACCCCGTATCCGGACAAGTACAGCTGGATGTACAGGGTCAGGCTGGAATGGCCGCAGGAAAGGACGAACCTGTCCCTGCCCAGCCACTGCGGGTCAGCCGGATCGTGCCGCAGGATCCGCTGGTAGAGCAGGTAGGCGGCGGGGGCCAGGCTCATCGCGGTGCCCGGATGACCTGAGCCGGCCTGCTGCACCGCGTCCATCGCGAGCACCCGGGTGAGGTCGACGGCCCTGGCGTCGATGGCGGACCATTCAAGTTCCTGGCTGGTCTGGCTCTTCACCGCACGCCCTCCCGTTGGTGTTTCGCCGCGAGCACTTGCCCAGACTTGAACCCTATCGGTTGCGCGCAACCGGGCTGCGATGCGATGCGGTTACTCGCCTTATCCACCGGGCATTAAAATCACCAGAAACTAGGCATTATTATCCCATGACGACGGGTTCAGAAAGTGGCCCGCGGTCGCGCAGGGCGAGGTTCAGCCTGATCACGGCGATCCAGATGAGGGCCGTGTTAGCAACGTGCACCCAGACCAGCCCGGCGGGCAGGCCGGCCAGGTACTGCGCGTAGCCGATCGCGCCTTGCAGCCCGATCAGGCCGAGCACGACCCAGCCGAGGCGGCGCGCGCGCGGCGGCGAGCCCGGCAGGTAGTGCATCGCGAGCACGAGCATCACGGCGGCGGTGCCGAGCACCCATCCGATGTCGGCGTGCACCTCGGTGATCGCCCGCAGTGACATGAAGTCAAACCTGGGCGCCGAGCCCGCCCCGGCGAGCGGGCCGGTGCCGGTGACCAGCGTGCCGACGGCCATGATGACCGAGGTGAGCACGAGCAGCGCGCGGGCCACGACGCGGATCAGCGGAGCGGCCAGTGGCCGCGGCGGCGCGGTGCCCTCGCCGCACCGCACGTGCAAGATGACGGCGGCGGCGAGCACCGGCAGCGTCGCGAGGTAATGCAGCGACACCCAGAACGGCGCCAGCTTGGTCAGCACCACGATCCCGCCGATCACCGCTTGCACGGCTATCCCGGCCGGCTGTGCCGCTGCCAGCCAGATCAGGTCGCGCCGGCCGGCGGCGCGGCGGCTGGCAAAGCGCCAGGCCGCCACGAAGACGATCACCGCGAGAACGCTGATCCCCACGGTGACCAGGCGGTTGCCGAACTCAACCCAGCGGTGGACGAGCACGTCGCCGGTCGCGCCCGAAGCGATCAGGCTGGCCGACGTGCACTTGGGCCACGTCGTGCAGCCAAGCCCGGACTGGCTCAGCCTGACGGCCGCGCCGCTCGGGATGATCACCGCCGACGCGATCACCCCGGCCAGCGCGATCCTGCGCATGGCGGTCGGCGAAGGGACGGGCAGCACGTCCGCGACCCGGGCCAGCCACTCGCGCCGGCCGGCCGCGGTCGTCGCGCTTGGCGTGGTGGCTGCTTCCTGGGTCGGCACGGGACCTATGGTATGTGCTGGGGCGCGGCGCGGTCGGCGCCCAGTGCGGCGCCGGCGCTCGCGATGATCACGCAGCCGATCGCGAGCCACTGCGCAGGCGACAGCGCCTGGCCGAGCATCACCACGCCGACGAGCGCGGCGACCGCGGGCTCCAGGCTCATCCAGATGCCGAACACCCTGGCCGGCATCCGGCGCAGCGCCTCGAGCTCGAACCGGTACGGGATGACCGAGGAGAGCAGGCCGATCGCCAGCCCGGAGGCCAGCACGACCGGGCGCAGCAGCGTCCTGCCAGCGCTTGCCACCGCCGCGGGCGTGACAAGCACGGCCGCCAGGCACATCGCGATGACGAGGCCGGAGGAACCGCCAAATCGCCGGCCGGTGCGCGCGGATGCGGCGATGTAGCCTGCCCAGGCGGCGGCCGCGATGAGGGCGTAGATCACCCCGGTCAGCACGGTGGAGCCGGGCCGCCCGCCATGGTGGCCAAGGTTGGCCACGCCCACGCCCGCGGTGCCGAGCAGGGCGACGCCCCCGCCCGCCAGGAGCACCCAGAGCAGGTCGATCAGGCGGCGCGATGACGCCACGGCCACGCCGAGCGGGCCAAGGAACTCGATGGTCACCGCGATGCCGAGCGGGATCCTGGCGAAGGCCTGATAGATCGAGAAGTTCATGATCGCGAGCGTGACGCCGAACGCGGCGACCAGCACGGCGTCCCGCCACGCCCGGTCGGCCACGACGCCGCGCGCGACCCGGCTGGCCTGCCGCCCGCCGAGCCCGGCAAGCAGCAACGCCGCGGCCCACAGCCGCAAGCCGGTCAGCCCGGCGGGAGAGACCTGGGCGAACATCCTGCCCGCCAGGCCGGCGCCGAACTGCACGCTCAGCACGCCCGCCGTGAGCAGGGCGGGCGGCGGCACCGCCCGCAGCGGGTCCCTTCCTGGCCCGGCCGGCGCCGGCCTGGCGACGCGGCTTGCCTGAGCGGATGTCATGAGGTCATGGTGGCGCTGGGGTTATTCCCAGCGGAAGGTGCGCGCCGCGAGCGCCAGGGCAATGATCGCCCAGGCGGCGAGCACGAGCAGGTCGCGGGCCGGCAGGCCGGCGCCGTACCTGAGCACGGAGCGCAGCCCGTCGGACATGGCGCCTGAGGGCAGCAGGCGAAGCGCCGGCCTGACCGAGGCGGGGAACTTAGTCAGCGGGAAGATCACGCCACCGACGCCGAGCAGGATGAGGTAGACCAGGTTGGCGGCGGCCAGCGTCGCCTCGGCTCGCATCGTCCCGGCCATCAGCATCGCCAGCCCGCTGAACGCGGCGCTGCCAGCGAGCAGCACGAGCAGCGCGGAGGTGACGCTCACCGCGCTGACCACCGGCCGCCAGCCGAGCAGCAGGCCGACAGCCACGATGAGGATGACCTGGCCGAGCTCGACCACGAGCACGGTGACCGCCTTGGCCGCGATCAGGCCGGCCCGCGACAGCGGCGTCGACCCGAGCCGCTTGAGAACGCCGTACCTGCGCTCGAACGCCGTCCCGATGGCCAGGCTGGTGAACGACGTGGACAGCACCGCGAGCGCGAGTATCCCTGGCGCGATGAAGTCGATCCGCCGGCCAGGCCCGACGCTGATCAGGGCCTCGGCGCTGAACACCACGAGCAGCAGCACCGGGATGACGAGCGTCAGCAGCATCTGCTCGCCGTTGCGCGCCAGCGTGCGCAGCTCCAGGCCGGCCTGCGCGGCCACCATCTTCGGCAGCGGGGCAGCGCCAGGGGCGGGGCCAGGGACTGGGCCGGGGACGGGCGTCCCTGCGAGCTCGGTCATGAGCGCAGCTCCCGTCCGGTCAGCTCAAGGAAGACGTCTTCTAGCGTCCGGCTTTCGATCCGCAGGCTCTGCGCGAGCACGCCTTGCTCGGCGCACCACGCCGTGACCGTCGCCACCACTTGCGGGTCGACGCCTGAGGCAAGCTCGATCAGGTACTGCCCGGACGGGGACTCCTTCACCAGGGTGCCTTGCGGCAGCGCCGCGAGCAGGCCGCCGGTATCCAGCCCGGGCTCAGCCCGGAACCGCAGCTGGCCCTGGGTGCCGGTCAGCTCGGCCGGCGTCCCCTCGGCCACGAGCACGCCGTGGTCCATGATCACCACGTGGTCGGCGAGCCGCTCGGCTTCCTCCAGGTAGTGCGTCGTCAAGATCACGGTCGCGCCCGACGTGCGCAGGCCGGCGATCAGATCCCAGGTCGCCCGCCTGGCCTGCGGGTCAAGCCCGGCGGTCGGCTCGTCAAGGAAGACGAGCTCGGGACGGCCGATGATCGCGGCGGCCAGCGACAGCCGCTGGCGCTGGCCACCGGACAGCCGCCGGAACGGAGTTCGGGCCGACTCGGCGAGCCCCAGCCGGTCGATCAGCCATGACGGCGCGATGGGGTGCGCGTAGAACCTGGCCATGACCGCCAGGTAGTCGGCCGGCCTGGCGGTGGTCGGGATCCCGCCCGACTGGAGCATGACGCCCACCCTGGGGCGCAGCGCCCTCGCGTCACGTGCCGGGTCGAGGCCGAGCACCCGGACGGTGCCCGAGTCTGCGCGCCGGTATCCCTCGCAGACCTCCACGGTCGTCGTCTTGCCGGCGCCGTTCGGCCCGAGTATGGCCGTCACCTGGCCCCGTCCGGCCCGCATCGACAGGCCGTCGACGGCGGTCGTCCGCCCGTATCTCTTGACCAGGCCGCGGATCTCGACGGCCTGCGCATCGCTCACCCACGCGAGTCTAGACACCCCGCGTCTGCCGAGGGTCCGGCGAGTCCGGGTCGTGACGGTAAATGAACGTTAGATAAACGGACAAGTTGGGCACATCAAAGGTGTCGGTCTTGGTCCCTCGGAACATTGATGCCATCGTTGACCATATTGGTCACCGCCCCGGCCATCGCAGCGAAGATTGTCCGGGGCGGGCATCGGCCGTCGGGCGCCGACACTGGCAGCTCCGGCCGTTCGATATGAGGCTGAGGAGATCTTGTGGCAACTTCAGACGCATCCCAGGCATCAGCCGATCCGCCTGACGAATGGGGCTTGCTCACTGCCTCGCACACCGGAGCCTCGCACGGCGCGACCGGCCAGCCCAACCAGGACGCCGTGGCCTCGCGGCGGATCGGCGCGGACGCGCTGGTGGTCGCGGTCGCCGACGGGCACGGCAACAAGCGCCACTTCCGCAGCGTGCGTGGCTCCGGGTTCGCCGTCAGCATCGGGGTTCAGGCCGGCGCCGAGCTGATGAACAGGCTGGAGGCGACCGATACCGCCGCGCGGATCGAAGACGAGATGCGCGAGTGGCTCGTCCCGGCCATCGTCACCAGATGGCGCGAGGCGGTGCGCGCCGACCTGGACGCGGACCCCTTGACCGAGGAGGAGGAAGGCCAGCGGGCGCCCGGTGACGACGAGCTGATCGGCTATGGGTCGACGCTGCTGCTCGCGCTGATCTGGCGGCAATGGCTGATCCTGGCCCAGATCGGCGACGGGGACGTGATCGGGGTAAGGCCCGACGGCAGCCCGCTGCGGCCCGTGCCAGGTGATCCCATCCTCGACGGAAACCAGACGACGAGCCTGTGCGGTCCGCAGCCGGAAGGCGATTTCCGGGTCCGGGCAGTCGACCTCGAGCGGACGCCGCTGCTCGCGCTGCTGATCGCGACCGACGGCTACGGGAACGCGCAGGCTTCCGACCCCTGGCCGGAGGCCGTGAGCGCCGATCTCGCCGAGATGATCGGCGAGCGCGATCCCGGGTGGTTCGGCGAGCAGCTTCCCTCGTGGGCCAGCCGGTGCTCTTCGGCGGAGGGCAGCGGCGACGACACCACGATCGCGCTGCTGATCGCGCCGGGCGCCGCGGTGGCCCAGCAGCGAGCCAGGCTCGCAGCCGCCGCGCCGACCTTCAAGTACGTGCGGTCGGTGCCCGCGAGCGCGGAGCCAGCCACTGTCCGTGCCAGCGGGGCGAATGGGGCCAGCGGGGCGAATGGGGCCGGCGGGGCCGACGAGGCCGCGGGCGTGGCCGGGCAGCCCGCGCCCCGAGGATCGTCCGGCCGACGGCTCGGCCGGCGAAGGATCGCCCTGATCGTGGGCGCTGCCGTCGCTGTCGTGGTGCTTGCGGGCGGGGGCATCTTCGGCTGGCTGTTGTCCCTGGGGAACACCGGCACGGCGAGCGCGAACCCGTTCACCCATTCGGCCAGCCCTACCGCCACCCCCAGCCGGCCGGCCGGCCATTCCGCCACTGCCAGCCCCTCGGCCAGCCCGGGCCAGAAGCACATCAACGTCCCTGTGAGCGGGGTCAAGAAGCTGCCCGCCCTCTCGCCGCAGACGCCGCACCGGACCATCGGCAAGCACGCGGTGATCGTTCTATTCCACAAGCAGCTCTTCTGGTGCACGGCGTTCTCGCCGCAGCCGACCGGCTGCCGGCAGGTGGAGATGGGCGGGCTGCCAGCGAAGCTCCGCCTGCCGCAGCGGTTCGATCGGATCAATCAGATCAAGACGTGCCTGGCGAGCGGGTCGAGCCCGACCATCGAGCTGCCCCCGGTTCCCGGTTCGGTGGGTGGCGTGCAGGTGACCTTCAATCCTGGTAATCCGAGTATTCCGGGCTTGGAGGCGAGCTTGTCCCTCACGACCTCCCTCACTCAGCAGTGCGTGTCAGGCAACGGCACGTGACGGGTGCCACGGCGGCCGGCGTGACCGCGCGTTGAGGTTGTCGATGCGTCCGGCTCAGAGCAGAATGTGCGCGTGAACCCGTGAATCGGGCGCATCTGCCAATGGGGCACATCGACCAATCGGGCGTCTCGGCTTGGGAGCGAGCCGCCACCTGTGAGGGGGCCAGATGAATTCGAAGCCGTGGGACACCTCGGGCCAGGCGAGGAAGGCCTTGCACGGCATCGTGCGTGACCCGCAGTACGGCGCGGCGGCCTTGTCACAGCCCGCGGTCATGACCAACCTGCTCAAGGACATGCTGCCGGACGAGCCGAGGGAGGCTGGCCTGCTTGTCGCTGCCGCGCAGGCGGACCTGGCTGGATCGTTGCGTGGCTACCTGACGCAGGGCCTGGACCCGGCGACCGCGGTGAACCTGACGGCCACCGCGTTCGTCAACAGCACGTCCCACACGAAGGAGGCGGGCGACTGGGTGGTGACCGAGCTCGCGCTCGCGCTCGGCGTGAACCCGGCCCCCGCGAGGTTCGACCAGCCCACCGTGCAAGGTCCGGCACCAGTGCCTGCGCCCTCGCCGGCGCCGGCTGCGCCGCCGCCGACCGCCCTGGCCGCGCCGCAGCCCGGCCAGTCGCCCTGGCCGGTGGC
>JASIBM010000189.1 GCA_030045175.1 Streptosporangiaceae bacterium
GGGCCGACAACGGGTACTACAGCGGCGACCTGGTCACCGCCGCCGCGATCTGCGTCGCGGAGAGCGCGGGCAACCCGAATCTCATCGTGTGCGACCCAGGCCTGCAATCGGGCAACTACCCCGGGTTCACCTGCCCGGGTGGCACCACCTCGGAGGACCGGGGCCTGTGGCAGCTCAACACCGCCGTGGAGGACCCGGCGAGCACCAGCTGCGCGTTCAACCCGGTGTGCAACGCCGACTTCGCCTACTACTCGGGCGAGTCGTCCGACCCGGCCTCGCTGCGCGGCCTGGACTTCTCCCCGTGGGCCTCCTACGACCAGGGCATCTACTCCCAGTTCATCGACCCGGTGCAGGCGGTGGTCACCACGCTCGGCACCGGCACTGTCACGAGCGCCCTGCTCGGCGAGTGCCTGGTCCCGGTCAAGCCGGCGGTGAACGCGAACGTCGTGATCGCCAACTGCGGCATCGGATCGGCCCTGCAGCAGTGGTCGGTGAGCGGCGGCAAGCTCAGGTCAGGATCGGTCTGCGCGGCCATCGGATCGGGCCGGACGCCCGGCGTCGTGCTGCGGCCGTGCGCGAGCAACCCGCGTCAGTCGTGGCTCGCTTACGGCCGAGACGAGCTGCGCAACGTGGCGGACGGCAAGTGCCTGACCGACCCGAACGGCAGCCTGACGGCCGGCACCAAGGTCGTCGTGACCGCCTGCGCTGATATCAAGGACCAGACCTGGTGGCTGCCCTAGCGGGTCCTCTCCGCTCGGGACCTACGGCACTCCCGCACGGGTGATCTCGGCGTTATGATCGGTTTGAGGCATTGCTGAGATGCTCAGTCCCGTGCGACACCGCAAGGAGCACCCGGGCCGGCACCGCGACCTCAGGCTCGCGATTGAAAGTGTCGGCCACCGGGGTCGAGCCTTCTATGACTCGATAGCGGGTCCGAACGGCCGGCGCGGCCTCGCCGCTGCGATCGGCGTGCTCGCCGCCCACGGCGCAGCCATCCGCAGGGACCTGGTCCTCGCGCTCGGGACATGCGGGGTGCTCGCCTACAACTGGTGGCTCCTGGTGCCGTTGCGACCCGGCCTCATGAGCTCGCCGGACGAATTGTTCAGCGACCTGGAGATCCCCGGCCATCCGTTCGCCATGCTGATGCAGCGCGCCGACCTGCTGGCCGGGCTGGCGATGCTGGCCGCCTTCGCGGTCGCGGGCACCAGGCGCGCCGACCGCGCCGACTGGCTCTGCATGATCGTCTTCTGCCTTGGCGGCATCGGCGGCGCGCTGTTCCCCGAGACTTGCGCCGACCTCACCAGGTCATGCCGGAACCTTGAGCTTAGCCTGCGGCTGCCGGCCACCCAGTACCTGCACATCACGGCTGGCGTGGTGGAGTTCGGCGGCATAACCATAGCCCTGGCGTTCGCCGTCTACCGGACCTGGCGGCAGCGAACGGCGATCGCCAAGACCTACCGGCGGCTAGCGGTCGCCGCGGTCGCCGCTTACCCCCTGCTCGGCCTCGCCTACCTGACCGACCGGCTCGGCGCGATCGTCGAGGGGCTGTTCTTCATCGGGTTCAGCGTCATGGTCGTGACCGAGCTAATCGAGCGGATCCGAAGCGGCGCGGCACCGGATCGATCAGCTTAGGGTCTCCAGGTCAACGGCGCGGGCTTGCGTTCCGTAATGTAGTGCTAACCCGCTACTTGAAACTGTCGCCGGCCACCGGAGCCCGCGCTGCCCGGAGCTCGCGCTGCCCGCACGGCCTGGCTCAACGCCCGCTGGCCGTGCGGGCAGCGTCCCGCCGACGACCACCACCGCCGCGACCGGACTACTTCCCCTCCGGCTTCCTCGCCTGGCCAGCCGAGCCGGCCGCGGCCGGTTGCTTGGCTTCCGCCTCGCTGGCCGTAATGTGCTCCAGGGCCTTGATCAGCCGAGGCGCGAGTTGCTCGGCCAGCACGGGTGCGAGCGCGTCAGCCAGCTCAGCCGCGAAGGCTTCAGCCAGGACGAGCCTCTCGAGCACCGAGACCCGCGATCCTCCCCGCGCCGACCCGAACGCCGTCTCGAAGAGGGCGGCGGTGGTCGCCATCCCACGCACGTCGGATGACCCGCCTGAGTCCTTGAATATGTCCCGAATCAGCTCGTCGATCAGCGCCTCTACCTGGCCAGAACCCTGGCCAGCGCCGTTTTCCCTTTCCCCCGCCATAGCCGTCACCGCGCGAGCGCAGCGAGCACCAGCGGGTGCCCCATGGAGCCGTCGCTCTCCTCACGCCGACGGCGCATGAGCGCGGCGAGCACCAGCGGGTTGTCGATGATCCGGTCGCCCCGGTCCCGGCGGCGGCGCATCATCATGGCGAGCAGCAGCGGGTGCTGTACGACCGACTCGTCCTCGTCCTCGCGTCGCCGCATCAGCATGGCGAGCACCAGCGGGTGCTCGATGACCGACTCGTCCTCTTCCTCGCGTCGCTGCATCATCATGGCGAGCACGATCGGGTTGTCGAAGATCCGCTCGCTGCGCTCGCCGCGGCGGCGCATCAGCGCGGTGAGCACGATCGGGTGATCGAAGATCCGCTCGCTGCGCTCCCCGCGGCGGCGCATCAGCGCGGCGAGCACGACCGGGTGATCGAAGATCCGCTCGCTCCGGTCCCGGCGGCGGCGCATCATCATGGCGAGTAGCAGTGGGTGCTCGATAACCGGCTCGTCTTCGTCCGACCGGCCTCCTATGAGCCCGGCGAGCAGCTCGTCCTCGGCCGACTCGGCCCACTGGCTCCGCTCCATGGTTGTGGCCATTGAATCCCCTTCTCTTGGTGGTCGCGTCCCAGGCTGACTCCCGATAGGACTCTGGTCAGCCACGCACAGCCTGCCCAAGCCGCGCGCTGCTCATCTCACCCACAGCGGGTGAGCGCTCGGGCGGCGGCGGTTGTCGCACCAGCAGCGGCCTTCGGCCCCGTCCGCCGACACCGGCCTCCCAACCCACCCGCCGACACCAGCCTCCCGACCACCCGCCGACACCGGCCTCCCGACCCACCCGCCGACACCGGCCTCCCAACCCACCCGCCGATCCGAGGTACTTTCGGGACGCGGCATAGCGCAACAGTCACATGAACCACTTAGCTAACTCGCGTCGCAACCATGATCGTTTTCGTCCAGGTGAATGGCGAATTGGTCCGGCCCGGGGCCCGTGGGCAAACAACCTGAGGGCTCGCGCACGAACCGCTGGTAGTCAGCCTTGTGTGCGTTCCAGAACATCCTGAGGTTTTTTCACCGCAGGCCCCGCCCAGGTCAATGGCACATTCATCCGAGCGGCACCGCCGCGACGAGCACGGCGAAAAGCGACGATAGTTACAAAACTCGCGCCGTGGCGCCTGCAAGGCCTTGGGATAGGCCATTCAAGCGCGGTAGGCGGCGTAAAATGAAGCCGGGCAGTTGCCTCGAGCGGGAGCTGATGCCGTGATGCCGACAGCGTGGAGCGCGCTGACCGCGTCGATTGTCGGCCTGCTGCAGGCTACGGGTCACGTCGTGCTGACCCTGTCCGGCGGGTCGGGCGTTGCTGTGACCGCCCTCGCCATGAGCATGCTGGTCTGCGCGCTGACCACATACCTGCTGACGGCTGCCTGGCTTGACCGGATCGCCGCGGGCGTGCCCCTGACGAGTCGCGCCGCTGCGCTGCGGGAGAAGTCGTGGCGCGCGGCGTTCTTGCCCCAGCGCGACCCCGATGCGGCTGGCCGTCCCCGCCCCAGAGCGCCTTCCCCGGCCCCGGCGGCCGCCTGATCCCGGCCCTGGCCAAAGCCAGCCGATCTGACAATTTCGCTGGCCTGACGCGCGTGCGCTGATAGTCCGCTACTTCGCACGCCGCAGCTGGCGCTCCGCCGGTCTCAACGCGGCCGCCTCCAGCTGCCTGCTGTCAATTCGACCCGCTGGAGGGTAAATTATGTCCGCATTTCTCGACGTCCCCGTGGACGCCGCTTATCACCTTGTCTTCGGTCTCGCCACGATCCTCTCGCCGTTGCTCGGCAGCCTCGCCGCGGCGGCCGCGATCGTCCTGTTCACCATGGCCGTCCGCCTGATCCTCGTGCCGCTCAGCTATCGCGCCATGAAGGGAATGGACGCGCAGGCCAAGATCGCGCCGCAGGTGCAGGCCTTGCGCCAGCAGCATTCCGGCCAGCCAGAGGCGTTCCAGCGTGCGCTAGCCGCCCTGTACCGAGCCGAGGGGACGTCCCTGTACGCCGGCTGCCTGCCCACGCTGTCGCAATGGCCCTTTTTCAGCATCATGTACCTGGTATTCAGGTCACCAGTGATCGGCGGCGCCCGCAACGCACTGCTCGGCCATGACCTCTTCGGCGCGCCGCTCGGCAGTCACTGGCTCAGCGGCGCGGGCGCGTTTAGCGCCCAGGGAGCGGTCTTCGCCGGCCTGTTCCTGCTGCTGGCCGTCATCTGCTGGGTCACGGCGCGGAAGGCGCGCACGCTCACCGTGCCCGCCGACGGCGCGGGAGCGCCACCTGCTGCCCTGACCAGGGTCATCCCCTACGTCACGGTCGCGTTCGCGGCGTTCCTGCCGCTCGCGTCCGGGCTGTGCCTGGCCACGACCACCGCCTGGACCCTCGCCGAACGGCTGGTGCTGCGCCGGCTCGGCAACCGCCGGGCTGGGCCCGATCCGCAGGCCCGCGAGGAGCCTGACCCCTCCTGACCAGCAAGTCGATCATGACCGGCCTGGGCGCTGGCAACAACGTGGAGCCGTTGCTGTTGTTCCAGCGACAGCAAGGGCTCCACGTTGCTGCCCGGCACGGGCGACTCGGCACGGCAAAACGGACTATTCGGCACGGCTGGTGATCGGCGACGGCACGCTTGTGGTGACCGAGCGGTTCCGCTTGATAACCCCCGCGTCAGCGACAGCACCCCGACCTGGCCGGCTATGACAGGCTTTCGGTATGGAGCTGACCGTGCCGGTCGACGGCGGGCACCTGTGGGCTGACGATACGGGCGGCAAAGGGCCGCTGCTGGTCCTGCTGCATCCAGGCTGGGGCGACTCGTCGATATGGCTGCCGGTCCTGGAGAGGCTGCCCTCGCGTTACCGCGTCATCAGGTACGACACTCGCGGATTCGGGAAGTCGCCTGCCCCGGCGGCGGCGTTCAGCCAGCTTGACGATCTCGTTCTGGTACTGAATAGCTGCGGCGCGGACCGGGTGCTGCTGGTTGGGCACAGCGGCGGTGGCGGCACTGCGATCGGGCTCGCGCTCGCCGACCCGGCCCGCGTGTGCGGGCTGCTGCTGCTCGCTCCTGGGGTGCCCGGCTATCCGTGGCCGGCAGATGATCCTTACGGCAAGCAGTTCGACACGCTCTATGCGGCCGGAGACCGAGACGGGCTGGCCGACCTCGGCCTGCGGACCTGGGCAGCCGCCAGTGCCGGCCGGACCGCGCAAGAGCAGATCCGTCGAGCAGCGGATGCCCACTTCCGGGTTGGCGACTATGAGCGGCCCGATCCGCCCGCATACTCCAGGCTCGGCCAGATCCAGGTGCCGGCCGTGATAGTCGTCGGTGACCAGGAGTACCCGATGGTGGCTCGCTGCGCAGCAG
>JASIBM010000190.1 GCA_030045175.1 Streptosporangiaceae bacterium
ACCTCGAGGCCGAGGAACCTGTGGATCCGGCCCATCCACTCGGCGTCGCGCTTGGCCAGGTAGTCGTTGACGGTGACGACGTGCACGCCCTTGCCGTCGAGCGCGTTCAGGTAGGCCGCGAGCACTCCGGTGAGCGTCTTGCCCTCACCGGTCTTCATCTCGGCGATGTTGCCGAAGTGCAGCGCCGCGCCGCCCATGAGCTGGACGTCGAAGTGCCGCTGCCCGAGCGTGCGCTTGGCCGCCTCGCGCACCGCGGCGAACGCCTCTGGCAGCAGGTCGTCCAGCGACTCGCCGGACTCCCTTCGCTCCTTGAAATCGACGGTGAGCTCGCGCAGCTCGGCGTCGGTCAGCGCCTCGTAGTCACCCTCGATGGAGTTGACCTGCTCCACGATCCGGTGCAGTTTGCGCAGGATCTTGCCCTCGCCAGCGCGCAGGACCTTATCGATGATTGCTGGCACGTCTTGTCGCGCTCCTCGCGGATCGGTTTGTCTGGACTGTTCCGCTCGCCGCTGCACCAGGCCTCCTGCCCGATGGGCTCGGAGGCCGGCGCGACGAGCAGGCGGTCGGCCGGTGCTCAATCGCTGACAGCCATGGTAGGCGAGATGACGGCTAATGCCGAGTCCAAGGAGCGACGGCGGGCACTGCCGGTCGCCGGGCCCGGCCCGTCAGCCGGGTTCCGCCCGCGTCACGGATGCCGATGCGCATAACATGATCTGCGGCTAATGCCGGGCCGGATGCGGGCGGGCAAGCGCCGGTCGCCACAATGGTAGGGACGGCGGCCTGGCAGGCAGACCATGGCCAGGTGGGCAGGCGACGGCCAGGCTGACAAGCAGCGACCAGGTAAGCAGGAGGAGCAGGGTCATGGCGAACCAAGCGGAGCCAGGCACCATGAGCGACGCCGCGCCCGAGAGCGCGCACGCTGGCGTGGCCGCGCACGGTTCGCCCGAGGCGTACCTGACCAGTTACCAGGAAGCCGGCCAGCAGCCAGGCGGCGCCGTGACGACGATCGCCGGCCACGCGGGGCCGTACCCGGCGTTCCACGGGCGCAAGGTCTCCTGGGTCGCGGTCGCCCTGGTGATGGCTGGGTTCCTGGTCGGCGGCCTCGCCATGATCTTCGGCACCGGCGGGCCGATCTGGTGGCTGTTCTGGACCGGTGTCGGCGTCGCGGTGCTCGGACTGCTCGTCGCGATCGCCACCAACATCTTCGAGGACTGGTATTAAACGCGGCAGTGCCTGAGCACCCCCGACGTCAGCCAGCGAGGTCCGAGCTGAACGGAGGCAGCCCGGTACCGGTCACCCGGTAGCGTCCAGCCGGATCGGGGTCGGCTACGTCGCACGCCGCCGCCCCCTCAGCCGTACGGAGCACCGCCTGGGCGCGGCCGCTTGTCATGGCCGCCAGCAGCCCCTCGTGCCTGGCCAGCCGCCCGTGCCAGTGGTAACGGCCGTCAATGGGCTCGAAGTAGCCGCGAAGCTCGGCGTGCACGGTGAAGGTGCTGTCGCCGAGCCTGAGCTCGGCCGGCCCGGCGTAGCCGTCGCCGTCAGGCATGACCGGGCCGTATCGGCGGTAGCGGCCCGTCTGGGTTCAGCTCCACGCCGACGTCGCGCAGCACGCCAGACAGCGCGGCCCAGATCAGCCGGGTGACGTAATCCACCGCGTGCGCGCGGCTCATGGAGCGGCGCACCAGCCACCACTCGCCCGTGCTCTGCACCAGGCCGGTGATGCCGTAGGCCCAGGGCTCGGCACCGCCGCAGTCGAGGCCGAAAACCCGCAGGTAGTCACCGAGGATGGCGGTGAGCGTGGTCGCGATGTAATCCCTGTCGCGATGCACCGAGCTCGTGCCGCCGCCTGGCCAGCGGGCCAGCAGCCAGTACAGGTTCGGGTACTCGTCGATGACAGCGAAGTAGGCGCCGACAGCCTCGCGAATCCGCTCAAGCGGAGGACCCGCCGACCTGATCGCCGGGATCAGCCGGTCGAGCAGGAACCCCGAGCTCGCCTCACCCAGCGCCTCCACCAGGGCCGCCTTGTCGTCGAAGTACCGGTAAAGCACGGGCTTGGTCACGCCAGCCTGCGCGGCGACCGCGTCCATGGCCAGATCGGGCCCATCGCGCGACAGGACGCTCAGGGCGGCTAGCACGAACTCGTGGCGGCGCTGCTCCCGGTGCGCGGCCCACCGGCTCTTGCGCCCGTCACAGTCCGCGCTCGCATTTCTCCTGCGCGCGGGCTCGTCCCCGGCAGGTCCGCCCTTGACAGGTCCGCTCACTCGAATAAGGATACCGATGGTAACTGTTACTTCAAGTTATACCAACTCGCTAGCCCGGCGACAGATGCGAAGAGCGGGCCCATGACACGCAGGACCGCGGCACGATCCGCCGCGCCAGAGCAGGCAACGGGCGCTGGCCGGGAGGCCGCGGCGGAACGGCTATTGCGCTCGACCGCGGCGCTCAGCTACGACCCGGAGATCGAGATCGACTGGTCGGCGCCATTTGATCAGGACAAGGGCTTCATCCTGACCCACCGGTGCTCGCTGTACGGGACGGCGCTGTGGGAGGGGCTGAGCCCGTCGCAGCGGCTCGAACTCGGCAAGCACGAGGCGGCGAGCGTGGCAAGCACAGGGATCTGGCTAGAGGCGATGCTCATGCGGCTGCTGGCCAAGCATGCCTATCACGGCGATCCGGTCAGCCGTCACACCCAGTACGCGCTCGCCGAGCTTGCCGATGAGTGCCGGCATACGATCATGTTCGCCCGCATGATCGAGAAGATGGGCACGCCCGTCTATGGTCCGCCCGCCCGGATCAGGGCGGCGGGCGATCTCATGCCGGCGCTGGCGCGCGGACCAGCGATGTGGGCCGCGATCTTGGTGGGCGAGGAGATAATCGACCGTCTCCAGCGCGAGCAGGTGGCCGATGAGTCGATCCAGCCGCTGATGCGAATGGTCAACAAGATCCACATCATCGAGGAGGCGCGGCACATCTCGTTTGCCCGCGCCGAACTGCCACGCAGCGTCGCTGCGACCGGTCGCGCGGAGATGGCCTATCAGCGGGCGGTACTGGCGAGATTCGCGCTGATCGTGTCGCGGAGCCTGATCAGCCCGCTCGTGTACCGGTCGGTCGGCCTGGAGCCTAGCCAGGCCCGCGCGGCCGCCCTGGCCAATCCGCACCACCAGGAGACGATCAGGTTCGGCGGCGAGAAGCTGGTGGCTTTCCTGGGCGACCACGGTCTCATCGGCCGGCCGGGGATGCGCTGCTGGCGGCTGTCGTACCTGGTCAGTTAGCCAGCGACCCGGGGAGCCGAGACGGCAAGAGCACCGCCGGCTGAGCGTTCGAGCAGCCGCTTGGCCCGCAGCACGAACTCGATGGTGAGCCGGGCGTCAGGATCGGCGAGCACACTGCCGAAGATCTGCCGCAGCTGCCGGTTCCGGTACCTGATCGTCTGCGGGTGCACGTCTAGGTGCGCGGCCATGTCGGTGGCGGTGCCCCCGGTGTTGATCAGCGCGTCGAGCGTCTCGATCACCTTGTCCCGCCGCTTCGGGCTGAGGTCGGCCAGCGGTGCCAGCAGGCTGGCCGCTGCCTGCTCGACCAGCGCGCGGTCGGCCAGCAGCAGCAGCGTCAGCAGGTGATCCGCGCACCGGATCAGCTTGGCGTCGCCGAGGATCCCTGCGGACCCCAGCTCAAGCGCCCTGCGCGCCCAGCGCTGCGAGTCCGCCGCCCCGGCCAGCAACACCGGCAGCCCGACCGCCGCCCGGCCCCCGGTCAGCGCGCGCTCAAGATCGCCGAGCCGGTCGGGATCCGGCTCACCGGGTACCAGCAGCAGCGGCTCGCTGCCGGTGAACTCGGCGAGCACGTCATCGGCAGGCGACGCGGGATGGTATCGCGTTCCGGGCTCCGCGAGTACCACCGTGATCCGTTCTGGCACCGTCCAGCGAGCCAGGCAGGCTACCTCCTCGATCGCCGTCGCCGGCGCCTGCGGCTGCTCCAAGATCATGCGCAACAACCGCCTGCGCCGGCGCTGGCGCACATCCGGCGTGCGCGACTGCGCCTCCCGGTAGGCCTGCACAGAAAGCCTGGCCAGCTCATCGGTGTACCCGAGGACCGCGTCGGCCAGCCACAAGATGGTCGGGGACGGCAGGCTGGCGCGCTCGCCGACCGCCATCACGCGCTGCCAGGCCACCCGGACCCCGATCCGGTAGGCCAGCTCCAGCGTGGCGATGCTCCGGCCCTCGCGGGCCTCGAACTCACCGAGCATTCTGCACACGGCGTCGCGCTTTTGCCTCGAGGCCATCGGGTCGGCCACCAGATCGACGAACGTGGTGAGCGCGTGATGGACTCCAGTGCGCAGCGCCTCCCCGTAGGGCCCGTCCATCGGGCGCGCGTACTCGGGGATCTCATGGCGTATCGCCGCGATGATCTCCTCGGCCAGGCTTGGCAGCTCCGGGCGCAGCACCGACGCGAGCCCCGGCGGCATCGAGGTGCGCTCCCCGGCCCTAGGCAACGTGAAGGGCCTGCGCACCTTGCGCACCTCGTAAACCGCAGGCAGAGCGTAAGCAGACGTACATATGTGCAAGGTAACCCGGCAACGCCGACGACGCAGCCACTTCGCGCGATAGGTCACCGTAGCGGCTGCGCCAGCGCGCGCAGGACCGTGAGCGCCGATGTTTCGGCATGTCGCGCGGGGAACTCATCGTGATCATGAACGGGAGCGCGCTAGGACGCGTCGCTCCCTGGGCGCCACCGCGCCGGGCTCCAGGGACTGCCGGAGCAAATTTGTCATTCAAGTGAGCACCTTGTTGGCGCTTTTCTGAGTACCTATGATAAATAATTAAAAATTTCGCGATAATCTTGGCGAGAGTATGGCCCGGCCGATCTACTGACGAGTAACATGCCCCCGTGTCGGCCCGTAAGCATTTAGGGCAAGCGCCTAGGGCGCCGCCAATCCCCGTCGCGTACACGTTCTGCCTGTGCGGCCTCGACGAAGGCCCACTCCGAAGGGGATAGAGTATGTCAAATGGTAAGAAAATCGCGAGCATAGCATTCACCGGCGCCGCGGCGGCGACGACGCTCATGGCCGCAGGCCCGGCCTTCGCGGCGGCAAGCTGGCACGTCAAGAACGCGGGCACCGGCTACACCGGCACGGTCAAGGCCGCGCTCAAGACCGGGACGTCGGCGTCGCTCAAGGACCAGACCACGGGCGCCGTGCTCAAGTGCAAGAAGGCATTCGCGTCTGGCACCGTATCCAAGAGCAAGTCCGGGGCCACCTCGGCGACGCTGGGCAAGCTGAAGAAGTCGACCACGAAGTGGAGCAGCTGCACGGCGTCGACCTTCTTCCACTTCAAGGCCGAGCTCACCACGTCGGTGAACGTCGTGGCAAAGAGCTACGCGTCCGGCGTGACGACAGGCAAGATCTCCGGAAACAAGATCACCGGCGTGATCAGCGGCACCAACGGCAACACGTGCAAGGCCACCATCAGCGGCACGTCCGTCCCCATGAAGTACCTGAACACCGGACACTCGTTCTCCATCGACCCAGCCAAGACGGCAACGCTCAAGGTCAAGTCCGCGAACACGGCCTGCCTCGGCCGGATCGCCGCGGGCAACAGCACCTACTTCCACGGCGTCTACCACGTCTCGACCCCGGCGTCCATGACCATCACCCACTCCTGACCCGCGCTGGCGGCGAGGTCCCTGGCCGTCGGCCGGGACCCCGCCGCCCCGGCGACCTGAGCACGCGAGCGCCGGCCTAGCTGGCGCTTACCGATGAGAGGGCACCCCCTGACCCGCCACCATCCACCGGAGGTAAAAGCGATGGCTGACACGACGGCTTCGATCGAGCGCCCGGCCCGGGCCCGGGGGCGCCGGGCCCGGCGAGGGGCGTCGGCCGATCCCGTGTTCGTCTTGTGCGGCGGCCGTTCAGGGTCGACCCTGCTGCGGTTCGTGCTTGACGCCCACCCCGAACTGGCGTGCCCCCCGGAGACGAACGTGCCGACGATTTGCGGTCAGCTCGCCAACGTGTGGGCGCTGATCGAGGGCGCGCCGCTGTCGGCTAACCGTGGCGACGAGCCGCCTGAGATCCCCGACGCGGCGATCGCCGGGGTCCGCGAGACCATGGACCGCATGGTCGGGTCGTACCTGGCCCGGCGCGGCAAGAAACGCTACTGCGACAAGAGCCTGGGCACCGCCCAGTTTTCCTACCTGATGACCCGGATCTGGCCGGAGGCCAAGTTCATCTGCCTGTTCCGCCACCCCATGGACGTGATCGCCTCCGGGATGGAGGCCTGCCCGTGGGGGCTCAACGGGTACGGGTTCGACCCGTACATCGCCGAGACCCCTGGTAACGCGGTGTTCGCGCTGGCCAGGTTCTGGGTGGACACCGTGGGCACGATCCTGGCCGCGCAGGAGCAGTGGCCAGAGCGCTGCCACCGGGTTCGCTACGAGGACCTGGTCGAGGATCCTCAGGTCGTCGCTGACGGGCTATTCGAATTCCTCGGCGTGGCACCAGTGCCAGGTATCGCGGCCAAGATCTTCGCCGGGGACCGGGAACGTTTCGGCCCGGCCGACTACAAGATCTGGCATACCTCGGCGATCAGCACCGAATCGGTGGGCCGTGGGTGGACGGTCCCGGCCGGCCTGATCGGCCCGCTGGTCAGGGAGAACATGAACAACTTCTGCGGCAGGCTCGGGTACCTGGCGATCGAGGATAACTGGGGCACCGCCGACCAGCCCGCCGACCTCCGCGTCCCGATCACTCCGATCATCGCGGACGACGAGGAGGGCGAGGACGAGGCGGACAGCGGCACCGCGGGGGGTTCCGGGGGGTCGGCCCCCCGGGCCAGCACCGCGGGGAGTCCCGGGGGGTCGGCCCCCCGGGCTAGCACCGCCGCCGGTGCCGAAGGCGACCAGGAGCAGGCGAGCGCCGCGCGCACCCGTCCCGCGATCGTGGTCGACCCCGAGGCCGAGGCCGCCGCCGAGCGGTTCGCGCCCGAGCTGATCGCACGGCTGCGCGCGGGCGTGGCCAGGTCCGGCGCGGATCTCGCCAGCCGCTGGGAGCCGTGCGGGGCCGACTCGTTCCTGGTGGTGGCCACCCCGGAAGGAGGGCACGGCTCTGGCGCACGATGGCTGGTCGACCTGTCCGCCCGCGCCATCACCGCCGTCAACGGCCGCCAGCCGGTCCCAGGCCAGGATGGCGAGGACGGCGAGGACGCCGAGCCAGAGACCGCATGGGACGTCATCGCCACGGTGGTCACGTGGAGCCATCTGATCACCGGCCGGACGAACCTGTCGGTGGCACTGCGCCGGCACGAGCTGCGCTACATCGAGCAGGCCGAGACCGGGCCCGTGATCGCCGAGACCAGGATCGGGATGCTGTCCGACCTGCTCGGCCTCGCGTCCTGGGGCCAGGCGCAACCTCGTGCCCGCCACGCCGACGGCACCAGCGAGGCGGCCACCGCGGGGCAGGCGGCCTGATGGCCCGGGGCACCCGTGGCAGGCCAGGACCGGTCGCGCCGCAGCGAATCAGGGCCGGCCCAGCCAAGGACGCGCCGGCCTCGCCAGGCCCCGACGCCAGGCCGCAGGCCGCCGGCCTGACGCGAGCGCTCGCTCCGGGCAGCACCGGACCGGTGTCCGCGCCGGTGATCGTGCTCACCTACGGCTTCGCTGGCGGGCGAAGGCTCCAGGATCTGCTCAGTCGTGAACCAGACCTCGCGTGCACCGCCCGCACCGGCATCCTCGGCGCGGTCGGGCAGGTCGCCGCCGCGTGGCAGTACGCCGAGGACCGGGGCGGCGACCAGATGTCGGCGCTGGCAGCCACCTCGGTCCGGGCGCTGGTCAACTCCATGCTCACGGTGGTCACCGCACGGATGGGCAGCCGGCGCTGGTGCGAGACCGCCGCCGTTGATCCGGTCGCCGCGGCGGCGTTCCTGCAGGCGTTCCCCGAGACCAGGATCATCTGCCTGCACCGCGCCTGCCCGGACGTGGTCTTCGGGGTGCTCGCCACGCGCCCGTGGGGTCTGTCTGGCGCCGGATTCGCCTC
>JASIBM010000191.1 GCA_030045175.1 Streptosporangiaceae bacterium
CGCCGCCCGCCAAAGCCTGGCCAGCTTCACCGGGCAAGCGGGTGACGTGACCGGGGCACGAGACCAGCTCGCGGCGCTGCTACCCGACAAGGAGCGGGTACTCGGCCCGGACCACCCAGACACCCTCGCCACCCGCCACAACCTGGCCAGCTTCACCGGGCAAGCGGGTGACGTGACCGGGGCACGAGACCAGCTCGCGGCGCTGCTACCCGACAAGGAGCGGGTACTCGGCCAAGACCACCCGTCCACCCTGGCCACCCGCCACGACCTCGCCCACTTCACCGGGCAGGCGGGGGACGCAGCCGGGGCGCGCGGCTAGCTCGCCGCAGCCTTTCATGATCACGGACGATTTATCGGCTGTGGCAGCCGGCGAACGACTGGGTGCTGGCCGGCTCGGGCGCCACAGCGGGCAGCCTAGTCCTGGGAGGCTGGCTGTCGTTTGTCGTAAGGGCCGGGGTTAGCGGAGAATGTGCTTCCTGATGGTCGCGCGGAAAGGCGCGCATGACTTGGCGCAGGGTGACTGCTCGCCTGGGGAGGACCGCCAAGGTGGATGTGGCTGCTGGCGATTCGGTGGCGGCGAGCCGCGACGTGAACGTGTCAGCCGATCACGGGAGCGTGGCGGCTGGGGTGATACACGGGGACGTAAACGTGGTGCAGGTGACGCAGGCGGAGGCGGCGCGCCTGCCGGTGTCGCTGCCACCACGGCCGCAGGCGCTGGCCGGGCGGGAGGACCTGCTCGCGGAGCTGCACAGGCTGCTGGCCGGCGATGACGGGCCGACGCCACGGGTGGTGGTATTGAGCGGGCTTGCCGGGGTCGGCAAGACCAGCCTGGCCGCGGAGTACGCGCACCGGCACCTGGCGGAGCTGGGCATCGCCTGGCAGGTCGCGGCGGAAGACCCGGTGCTGCTTGCGGCCAGCCTGGCGGAGCTGGCCGCTCAGGCCGGCGGGCGCGGGGTGGCCGATCCGCGTGACCCGGTCGCCTCCGCGCACGCGGTGCTTGCGGCCTTTCCTGGTCAGTGGCTGGTGATCTTCGATAACGCCCCCGGCGAGGACGCGATTCACCGGTTCCTGCCGCCGGCCGGGCGGGGCCGGGTGCTGATCACCAGCCAGAGCCAGCACTGGCCTGGCGCCCAGGTGGTCGACGTGCCGGTGCTTGACCCGCAGGCGGCGACCGGCCTGCTGATGTCCCGAGCAGGCGACCCGGATCTGCGGGCCGCATCGGAGCTGGCCGCTGAGCTTGGCGGGCTGCCACTGGCGCTGACCCAGGCCGCTGCCTATGCCAGGGCCGCCGGGATCACGCTGGCCAGCTACCTGAACCTGTTCCGGCAGCGCCACGCGGAGCTGCTGGCCCGGAGCCAGGCCCCCGGGCACTCCGTGGCAGCGACGATCGGGCTGGCCTTGTCGCGGCTGGACACCGAGTCGCCAACGGCGGGCGGGCTACTGCGGCTGCTGGCGTTCCTAGCCCCCGAGCCCGTCCCGCTCGGACTGCTGCTGGCCGGCCCGCCAACCGCCGGCCTGGGACCCGACACCGGCGTGACCGCCGCGATCGGGCCGCTGCTCGGCGACCAGATCGCCATCGCCGACGCGGTCGCTGCGCTGCGGGGGGACTCGCTGGTCGCCCCCGCGGGGGACGGCATGGTGCTTGCGCACCGGCTGGTGCAGGCCGTCACCAGGGACCAGGTGCCCGCCGGGCAGGCCGGGGCGTGGCGGCAGGCCGCGGTCGCGCTGACGGAGGCCGCGATCCCCGCCGACCCCCAGCTGCCTGCCGCCTGGCCGGCCTGCACGGCGCTGCTCCCGCACGCCCAAGCCGTCCTGGACCTGACCAGCGACGGCATGCGGCGGATCGCCAGGTATCTCAGCTACAGCGGAAGCTACCCCGCCGCCAGGGACCTGTTCGCCCGGATCGCCGGCGCCTTCCAGCGGGCTGACGGTTACGGCCCAGACCATCGCCAGACCTTGATCGCCCGAGGCAACCTCGCTGTCTGCACGGGGCAGGCCGGGGACGCGGCCGGGGCGCGGGACCTGTTCGCTGCGCTGCTGCCCGACATGGACCGGGTACTTGGCCCGGACCACCCAGAAACCCTGAACACCCGCCACGAGCTCGCCCGCTGCACCGGGCAGACGGGGGACGCGGCCGGGGCGCGGGACCAGCTCGCCGCCCTGCTGCCCGTCCGCGAGCGGGTGCTCGGCCCTGACCACCCAGACACGCTGACCACCCGCCACAGCGTCGCAAGCTGGACCGGGGTAGCCGGGGACGCGGCCGGGGCGCGGGACCAGCTCGCCGCCCTGCTGCCCGTCCGCGAGCGGGTGCTCGGCCCTGACCACCCGGACACCCTGGCCACCCGCCACCAGCTCGCCGGCTACACCGGGGCAGCGGGAGACGTGACACGGGAGCGGGACCTGTTCGCGGCGCTGCTGCCCGACAAGGCGCGGGTGCTCGGCCCGGACCACCCGTCCACGCTGGCCACCCGCAACGCCCTCGCCGTCGCCACCGGGGTGGCCGGGGACGCGGCCGGGGCGCGGGATCAGCTCGCCGCCTTGCTGACAGACAAGGAGCGGGTGCTCGGCCCGGACCACCCGTCCACCCTGATCACCCGCCGCAGCCTGGAGTACTGGGCCAGCCAAGCGGGACAGGCGGACTAGATCACCAAACTCGGCGGTGGCGGCTCAGTCCTCGCGTGGCATGAGGCGGGTGACCGCGATCAGGGCGGCCACGAACACCGCCACCATCGCGACAAGCAGCGCCAGTTGCGTGGTGCTGAGCTTGACCTGGGTGCCAGGGGAGAGCGCGAGCAGGATCCGCCGGATCACGGCGACCAGCCCGACCACGATGAACGGCTGGGCTTCCAGCCGGTGCGTCCGCAGCGAAAGCACCACCGTGTGCACGATCTCGACCAGGATAAGCACCAGCAAGACCCGGTCCACCACCGCTGGCGCCGCCGCTGACACCGGCCCGTCCGACCCGTTAAGGAAGCCGGCGATCGCGGTGACGAGCTGCACCCCGGCCAGCGCGACAAGCACGATCCCGACCGCGATCGTCACCAGATCCTGAGCCCGCTCAAGCAGCCAGATCGGGCTGGTGATCTCGCGCCAGCCCGGCCGCCGCCGTCCGCCAGCCGCCGTGCCCGGCCGCGAGCCGGTGCCAGCCGGCCGCTCAGCCGCCGCGCCCTTTTCAGCAGCACCTGACATGCCGGTCATCTTGCCATTGTCCCTGCCGACTCAACCAGCGTCGGCATGGCTAGATCGCGGTGGAGCGCCCTGCCCAGTAAGGATCCCTGAGCCGGCGCTTGAGCAGCTTGCCGCTCGGATCGCGCGGCATCTCGGCGATGAAGTCGATCGACTTCGGCCACTTCATCTTCGCCAGGCGACCCTCGAGTGACGCGATGATCTCGGCGGCCAGCTCGTCAGAGGGCGGCACGCCGTCGGCGGGCTGCACGACGGCCTTGACCTGCTCGCCCCAGTCCTCGTCAGGGACGCCGAACACGGCAACGTCGGCGACCTTGGGGTTGATGATGATCTCGGACTCGATCTCTGCCGGGTAGATGTTCGCACCACCGGAGATGATCATGTCGGACTTCCTGTCGCACAAGAACAGGTAGCCGTCCTCGTCGAGGAAGCCGATGTCGCCCACCGTGAAGAACCCGCGCAGCCTGCTCGCCGCCGTCTTCTCCGGATCGTCCTTGTACTCGAACTCCAGGGCCATCTTCAGGTAGACGGTGCCTGGCATCCCGGCCGGGCACGGGTTCCCATCGTCGTCGGCGATCATGACCTCGCTCATCGGCCACGGCTTGCCGACCGTTCCCGGCCGCTCCAGCCACTCCTGCGGCGTCACGATCGTGCCGCCGCCTTCGGTGGCCGCGTAGTACTCGTAGACGCACGGCCCCCACCAGTCCAGCATCTCGCGCTTGATCGGCACCGGGCACGGCGCCGCAGCGTGGATCAACCAGCGCATCGACGACACGTCGTACCGGTTCCTTGCTTCCGCTGGCAACGAGAGCATCCGCTTGAACTGGGTCGGCACCATGTGGGTGTTGGTGACCCGGTATCGCTGGACCAGCTCGAGCGCGCGGGTGGCGTCCCAGGCGTCCATGCACACGAGCGTGTGCCCGAAGTTGAGCGCTGTGCCGCCGAACATGGTCACGGCGGTGTGGTAGTTCGGCGACGTCACCAGGTGCACGTTGGGTGGCCCGCCGGTCACGCCGAAAAACTGGAGCAGGCTGGTCAGCAGGTCCGCGACCACGTCGGGGTCGAGCCCGCTCAGCGCCCGGCGGACGGCCTTCGGCCGCCCGGTGGTGCCCGACGTGTAGTGCATCGCCGCCCCGGCCGTGCGGTCGGCCGGCAGCCCGGCGGGCTGCCCGGCGCGCAGCGCGGTCACCTCGGTCCAGCCTGGTATCGCGCCGTAGCTGAACCGCGCGCCGGCCGGCACCCCGGCCAGGTCCGCCGCCGCCTGCCCGGCGCTGGCGAACCGCTCGTGCACGAAGAACGCCGTCGCACCGGAGTCACCGACGATGTATGCGATCTCGGGAGCGGTGAAATGCCAGTTGATCGGGGTGTAGTACCAGCCGGCCTGCAGCGCTGCCAGGCTCAGCTCGACCGGAGCGATCCCGTTGGGCACCAGCGCGGCGATCCCGTCGCCATCTCGCAGTCCTGCCGCGCGCAGCGCGTGTACCAGCTGGTTCACCCGCCCGAGCAGGTCACCGGCCCGGTGCTCGGTCCCGTCCGGCTCGATCACCGCGATCCAGCCGGGATCTGACTGTGCACGACCCCAGAAACCCATCGCCCTCGGCTCGCTCTCTCTTCCCGCTCCCAGCCACGTCCGCCCAGACCGAAGTAGAACACGTTACTGATTGCGGCGACAAGTGATCATCGGCCACTCCGCCCGGGCCGGGGAAAGGGGGAAGACTGCGCGAGCGAGCCAAAGGCGAGCCGAGCGCGAGCGAGCCGAAGGGCGCCGGCGCCGCTTGGTCGCAGGAGCGAGGTACGAGCGACAAGACCTGGCGGTGCCTAAACGGCGCCCGGAGGCGAGCGGGAAGAGGTGCCACATGGCAGTTCGTCATAATCCCGGGCATCTATCCCAAAGGAGATACGGGTGAGTAGCCTTGGCGCATGCTCGCCAGGTTGCTGGATAACCGGTTCATCAGGCCCTTGCTGCTGGCCGCGGCGCTGGCCTTTTGCGGCTTCGGCCTCGCCTCAGACTGGCCGAACGTCGTCACGGCGTTCGGCCGCCTGCACTGGTACTCGGTCGGCGGCGCGTTCCTCGCCTCCGTGGCCGGCTGTGCGGCCATGGTGCTCGCCTGGCGCGCCATCCTGAGTGACCTGGGAACCCGGCTGCCGCTCGCGTCAGCCGTCCGCGTCTCCTTCATATCCCAGGTCGCCAAGTACGTCCCTGGCGCGGTCTGGCCGCTCGCCGCCCAGATCGAGCTTGGCCGCGACCACGAGGTGCCAGCACGGCGGATCGCCAGCACGTTCCTCATCTCCCTGGCGATCACCCTCGATACCGGACTGCTCATCGGCACGATCGCCCTCCCCCTGGCGTCGGGGCAGGCAGCGCGGCACTACTGGTGGCTGCTCGCCCTCACGCCGCTGATCGCGATCGGCCTGCTGCCCCCGGTGCTCGGCTGGCTGCTCGATCGCGCCCTGACCTTGATCAGGCAGCCACGGCTGGAGCGACGGCCCAGCCCGGCCGGCCTGCTGGTCGCGGTCGGCTGGACATCGCTCGGCTGGGCGCTGTGGGGCATACAGGCCTGGCTCCTGGTCAGCGACCTCACCGGGGGCGGCGCCGGGGTCTTGCTGCTCGGCCTCGGCAGCTACGCGATCGCCTGGTCGGTGGGCATCCTCGTGGTCGTGTTCCCTGGCGGCATCGGCCCACGCGAGCTCGCGTTCATCGCCGTGCTCGCGCCGGTGATGCCTCGCGACAGCGCGCTGGTGGTCGCGCTGACGTCCCGCGTCGTCATGACGGCAACGGACCTCACCTGCGCCGGCATCGGCATCGCGATCCGCAAGCTTGCCAAGCCGTCACGCCGGCCACGCGGTGACGACACGGGCTCGCTTGAGGCAGCCCCGCAAGGCCAGCTACCGGCCAGTACCGTGTTAGTCTCGCTCGCCTCCGGGCGCCTTTGAAGCGCGCCCTTTGGCTCGCGGCGCTGTTATTCCTCGTACTCGACGTCCTCGCGGCTGATCAGGACGAGGACGATGCCGAGCACGAGCAGCACCACCCCGAGTATCCCCGCGGTGAGCGGCACGATTGTCGAGACCGCGCTTGTCTCCGTGTCCCCTGACTTGGCGATGTTGACCTGTGACTGCACGGTCGCCGGCGTCATGGCCAGGTCGCCGTTGAACTCCACGATCCGTTCCGTCCCCGTGCTGTCGCGCAGGCCGACGTGCTCGTTCTCGTTCAGGTTGACGATCGTGCCGGTGACCGGGTCGACGTAGAAGGTGGTGGTGCTCTGGTAGAACTGGCCGAGGCTCACGGACGACGCGGTGGAACCGAGGAGCGAGCCAGGCACCGACTGGGTCCCCACCTTGGTCGGCGCCACGGTGGCGACGTACTTGTAGGCGGACAGCCCGTCCACGGTCGCCTGGCCGGCGTAGTCCGCTGGAACCGCCTTCAGCAACGTGGTGTCGAACACGTTATAGGTCTGCTTCTGCGAGTTCATCGGGAACTCGACGCCCTGGCCAGCGAAGTCAATGTGGGTGTCGGTACCGACCGCGGCGCCGCAGCAACTGATAAGCACCCCCGTGCGGCGGTCGAACGCGATCCGGCTCTGCGAGTACTGCACCTGCACGTGGTTGGTCGTGTCGTAGGTACTGGTGAACTCATCCCACACCGAGACATTAGTATTCCCCGCGCTGACGTCACCCCTGAGCGTCTGGGTCAGGCGGACCGTCGCCCCGCTGATCTCGTTCAGGCTGGCCTGGCTGAAATAGGAGACGTTATTACCCTGATAGATCAAGACCCGGTAAACCCCCAGCGGGAACTTAAGAGCCTGACCAACTATGACAAAATGAATCAGCAGCGCGGCGACAATGAAGAACGTTCCCAGCCCGGTCGCCACGAGCCCGATGATCCGGCGCATCCATCCTCCTGGACCGAGCCGCCGCAGCAGGCACCTGCCGAGGCACTCAGGGTTGTGCTTTCGAGGATCATAGTATGGATCACTGCCTCTGATGGGCTGCTATAGGGACACATGGCTACAACAGATCGGTCAGCGGACATCGCCATCGCGCGCACCGCCGGCACTCGCGCACCGGCCGGAGCCGTCCGGTCGTCCGGTCACCAGGATTCCCTGGACGGCTTGCGGGTCATCGCGGCCCTCGCGGTCCTCGTGACGCACGTTGCCGGGGAAACCGGCTTCGCCTTCAACGGCACGCCGGCCTCCTGGGTCGCCAACCGGGGTGACATCGGCGTGCCTATATTTTTCGCGCTATCGGGGTTGCTGCTGTTCCGGCCCTGGGTTCGCGCGGTGCTTAGCGACCAGCCAGGGCCGGACGTGCGGGCCTACCTGATCCGGCGGGCGCTGCGCATCCTGCCCGCCTACTGGGTGGTCGTCGTGGTCGCGATGATCTTCTTGGATCAGGGCGGTCACGCCAGGTCACCCGTGGCCTGGGCGCAGTACCTGCTGCTCGTGCAGGTCTATGACCCGCACCCCTGGTGGGCAGGCAGCGGAGCGATGGGCCTGGCCCAGATGTGGAGCCTTGCCGTCGAGGTGTCGTTCTACGCCGTGCTCCCGGTCCTGGCCCTGGTGATCGGCTGGCACGCGCGCAGGGGCAATGGTGACATCGCGGTCCGCGCCCGGCGGATGCTCGCCTGGATCGCGGCGCTAGCTGGCATCTCTTATGCCTTCGTGGTGCTGACCTACTACCCGACCACCGCTGGGCTCTGGCTGGATTCCACCCTCCCGAGATACCTGACCTGGTTCGCCGTCGGAATGGCCGTGGCCGTGCTCGCGGAGTGGGCAAGGCTCGAGCCAGGGGACAATGGCCCGGTGCGCTCGGCCACGGCCGCGATCGCGTCCGCGGGCCTGGCGTGCTGGATGATCGCCGGGCTCACGTTCATCCTTGCCTGCACTCCCCTGGCCGGCCCGGAGGCGATCGGGGTGCCAAGCCTGTGGCAGTTCGAGGTCAAGACCGCCCTGTATACGGTGGTGGCGGCGGCCATCGTCGCGCCCGCCGCCTTCCAGCCCGCCGGGCAGACCCCGATGAACCTCGTGCTCGGCAACCCGGTCATGAGGTTCCTCGGGCGGATCTCCTACGGGGTCTTCCTCTGGCAGTACCTGGCGATCTTCGGGCTGATCGCGCTCTTCGGCGTCAAGGACGCGTTCCACGGCGGCTCGTACACGACGCTCGGAACGCTAGTCGCCCTCATCCTGGTGACCCTCGTCAGCATCCTGGCCGCCACCGCCAGCTATTACATCGTCGAGCGGCCCGCCCAGCGGCTCTATGGCAGCCACCGTGCCCGGCCGGCCAGCCAGGCCGGCCGCCGGCCCCGGCGACTCATCGGCCGGATCCGGCTGGGCCATGACCAGGCTCGCGATCAGCCTGCCGACCACGATCAGGCACAGCACCTGCGGGGTGGTGTTCCACAGCGTGCTCACGGAGCTACTGCCGTCGCCGGCGTCACGCAGGTGCACGCCGAGGGCCTGGGCGGCGGACGCGGCCAGCAGCAAGATCACCACGAGCCATGGGGAGCTCATGAGCCGACCTGGCCAGGTCTGGCCGGCGAAGGCCAGTACGGCGAGGAAGATGAGGCCGGCGGCGGGCAGGATAAGCAGGCCGGGGAGCCCGCCGAGCCAGAGCCCGGTGAGCAAGACGACGGCCAGGCCGATCAGGTATCTCGTCGTGCGACCCAGGCCTGACCATCGCCCTGGACTGCCTGGGGCAGCAGGCGGTCGACCGTTGTCATCTGTAAGAGCATTGGGAACGGCCGCCCTCCTGCGCCGCCGCGGCGCCGCCGCCGCGATGATCACCAGCCCGAGCGCGGCCAGGCAGGCGAGGATGTCGCGCCGGTACGACACGCCTGGCAAGAACGTCACTGTGACGACCCCACGCAGCCCGGCGGGCAGTGACCAGGCTTGCTCCCAGCCATCAAGCTGGAAGGCGCGAAGCGTGCGATGGCCGATCGTAGCCGTCCATCCGCTGTTGAAGTTCTGGTCGACCAACAGGTAGGACGGCGCAGTGGCGGCCACCTGCACGAGCCGCTTGGCTGGCGTCCAGGCAAGCACCCGGGCCGAGCCCGCGCCGGAGACGGCGCCGGTCTTGGGCGAGACGAGGCCACCTGGCCGGCTCAGGACCGCCGTTTGCACGTCGAAGGAGTCCCAGTAGGGCTCGGTGACCCAGTTATCACCCGCCTTGATCGTGACGTGCGTGCAGGCGGCGAACTGGAGCGGCCGGCCAGTGAGCAGGTCGCCCAGCGTGCCGGTCACGCGGGTGGGAACCAACTTGCCGTCCAGCGAGATCCTGGGGCCGAGCCGGCAGGGCAGGGCGAACCGCACGTTCCCGCCGCCGGCGAGCGGCTTGACGCGGGGAATCGTGATATCGGTGATCTGGACCGGCAGGACCGACGGCGTGAACTTGAACTCCAGGGCCGACGTCCGCATCGGCGCGAACCGCAGCGTCGACTTCCAGCCGGTCACGATGCCGCCGCGCAGCTGACCGCGCGACCCTGTGATGACGACCGGCGTTGGCTCAGCGGCACCAGGTGGCCTGGTGATCGTCACCTCGCGGATGGTCCTGGCGCGCGCCCACCTGATGGTGAGGCTGGGTGATTTGTCCGCGCCGCCAGAGACCCAGGTGGTGAGCGGGTTCGCGTCGAAAGCCGACTCAGGCTGGTCTTGCGGATCGGCGGTGTAGGCCGAGCTCGCCGTGACCTTCGGCTGCGACCGGCCGATCCATGCGTACCGCTCCACCGACTGCGGGGCGATCATGATCGCCGTTCCGGTTAGCCGGACGGACTCGGCGCGGGAGACGGAGAAGGACTGGTTGAAGCCGTACTGTTCCTCCGTCGGCTTGACCAGGCTCGGCGAGCACACCCAGCGCAGCGACGTCAGCATGCACCCGCTGGGCTGCGGTTCGACCTTGGTCAGCAAGATCGCGCTTGGATCGGCACCACCCGCGAGATGGACCGAGGGCGCGACGATCGTGCGCGCGGCGACTACTCCTGGCACGGCCAGCTCCGCTATCCCGACCTGCCTGCCGAGCACCGGGGTGGCGCTCGGCCGGATCTTCGTGATCCTCAGGCGCAGCCACGAGGTCGGTCCCGCGGGCACCGCGAGCTGCTGATAGCCGCCAAAGACCCGTACCTGGTCGGTGACGCGGCCGGCGGCGGTGCTGATGGACACGCCCGTGACTGGCGGGCCGATGACCGGGTTGTCGGCGAACGCGACGCTGATGAAGCCAGGGTTGACCGGCCGGGTGAACTCCAGCCTGATCCACTGACCGACCGGCCCGGTGAGGGCGCCAGACTCCCACATGGTGCGCAGGTCACCGTCCACGGCCGCGTAAGGCAGCAGCCCGGTGGCACTCTGGGCCGGTATCGCGCTGATGTCGGCGTCTGAGGACGATGCCGTGACGTTGGCGATGCCCTCGTACCTCGCCACGCTCTCAAAGCGCACCCAGCTTGGTTCGAGGTAGTCATCGGCGGCCTCGAACGTGGCGCCAGGATCTGAGGCCGTCAGGGTGGGTGAGTAGTCAGACCTCAGCTCGCCGAAGTTCCTGACCCGGCGCCGCAATGTGTCCGTGAGCACCGTGTACCGCGCGGGGATGCTGGATGCGTCGGAGTCGACGAGCGCCGTCCGGCCGCGCAGCAAGCCCTGGTCGGCGAGGTAGATCAGCGCTTCAGGCGCGCCGTACACCCGCATGGCCCCGGTGGCCGGCACGACGGCGACGGGAGCCTGGGCGCCGCGCACTTCGTAGATCTCGACCGGCGGGTACGGCGTGTCGAAGCTGCTGATCGCGTCATTCGGGGTGAAGCTGCCCACGGGCAGCGCTCCGAACTGCGCGACCTTGACGATTCCCGGCGACTCCGCCAGTGCCTGATGGATCCGGGCCGGCCAGGCGCCCCCGAGGTCGGAGCGGATCAGGTCGTTGCGCACGAGCACGTACTTGATGCCCATCCGCGCGAGGACCTGGCTGATCCCAGCGGAACCTTCCCCGGCGGCCATCTGCTCATCGATGGCGTCAAGCAGCCTCGTCGCGCCGACCGAGCCGACGCTGGCGAGCTGCCGGCCGACCAGGTCCCCGTCAAACAGCGGCTCGAGCACGTCGTCCATCGGCCGGCCCCAGATGTACTCGCCGAAGCGCGCGCCAGGCTCTTCGAGCACCGCCTGGTGTCCCGCGTGCTTGTTCAGCCAGCTGGCGGCCTGCTGCCAGTACTGCGGGATAGCGGGAAAGTCACCCGATGCCGACAGCCCGCTTGTGAAGGCGGGAATGGCCACGACTGCCATGGCGGCCAGGGCGGTCGCGGTCCACGCCTGGCGTGTCACCCGCACCCGGACCCTGGCCAGCAGGTGGGCTAGCCCGAGCGCGATGGGGAGGCGAATCAGCGGGTCGAACTTCCGCAGGTTCCGCATCGGAGCCAGCGGGCCGTTCAGTAGATGATCGAGCCAGCCGGCCAGCGGATTGCCGAGCCCGCTGACGTAGCCTGCGCCGACGGCGACGATGCCGAGGAGCAGTATCCACAGCCATTGCCTTCGTGCTGGCAGGTCGCGCCGTAGCAGCCCGGCGAGCCCGAGCCCGGCGACCAGGCCGGTCAAGACGGTGGGAATCACCTGGGTAGAGATCTCAAAGCCCATCGGCCACCACGGGTGGCCATCGACGACCAGGTAGCTGATCCAGTGCTCGGTCCCGCGCAGCATGTTGCTCAAGCTGGTGACCGAGGTGGTGACCGCCGCGCTCTCGGTGTACGGCAGGAAGGAGACGCCGTACTTGTCGAGCAGCAGCAGCGGGTAAATCCACCAGAGCGTCGCGAGCAGGACGGCGGGGATCCACCAGGCGAAGATTCGCCACTTCCTCGCCGACCGCGGCGCGGTCAGCAGGTACATCGCGGCGCAGATCACCATCACAAGGACCGACGCCGCGTTGATGCCGCTGCAGAGGGCGACCGCGACCGCCGACCTGGCGGCGGCCCGCATCCGGCCGGCCGCGCCGATGGTCTCGCCCTCCTGAACCGCCTTGACCAGCGGAAGCAAGATCCACGGCAGCATCGCCGCTGGCAAGAATTCCCCGGAGAGCAGGCCGAGCTCGGTCAGCCCGCGTGGCACCAGCGCGTACGCGAACCCGGCGGCGAGCTGCGTGGCAGGAGTGCCGATGCCCAGCCTCGCGGCGAGCCGCACCACGCCGAGGAAGGCCGCCAGGCCGACCGCGGTGATCCAGAGCCGTTGCACCACCCACGGCGGCAGCGCCATGAGCTTCCCGAGCACGAAGAACGGGCCAATCGGGAACAGGTAGCCAGCCGCCTGGTCCTGAAGCTGGCCGAACTGGGTCGGATCCCACAGCTGCAGGGCCCGGCCGAGGAAGCCGGCCGGGTTGATCGCGAGGTCTAGCTTGGTGTCCGCGATGATGTTGCCCGGCCGGTCCACGAAGGCGAGCACCGCGATGATCAGGCAGCTGACGGTCAGCCACAGCCACCGGCGCAGGTTGGCCTCGACGCCTCCCCGTACCGTCCCCGAGCCGCTGGCTGGCCCGTGCCCATCCGGCGGGCCCAGGGACTCCTGAGCCCGGGTGGGTGCTTCGATCATCGGGGACTACCGGCCTTCCGGGCCGCCATGACGCGGGTAACTCACGGGTCGCGGGACTGCCGGCCAGCGGCGCCTGCGATCAGCTTGGCAAGCTGCCCGGCGCTGTGATCCCAGTCGAAGCGCGCCGCCCAGGCCCGGCAGGCGGCCGCGATCTCGGCGCCGCGGGCCGGATCCGCCACTTCCTTGAGCGCTCGTTCCACGACATCCTCGATCAGATCCTGCTCCCGCACCAGCCACCCAGTCTCGCCGTCGCGAACCGCGTCGCGCAAGCCGTCCACATCGTAGGCCACGGTCGGCACCCCAAGCGCCGCGGCCTCGAGAACGCACAACCCCCAGCCCTCGCCCTGTGAGGTGTTCAGGTGCAGCGACGACCGGGCGACGAGCGCGCGCTTGCGTTCCTCTGGCAGGTACCCGTGCAGTCGCACCACCTGGTCCAGCCGCCGCGCGGCGACCTGGCTGGCCAGCTGGCCGAGCTGAGGGCCGGTGCCGATCACGTCGATCGTCACGGCGGAGCCTGCCAGGCGCTCGGCCACATCAAGGACTCGCTCCGCCCTCTTGTGCGCCACCAGCCGCCCGACGAACGTGACCGACCGCTGAGCCCGGCCGGCGTCATCGAGGTTGGGCGACGTCGCGGGATCGCTGCCTGCTTCGGCGGAAAGGCCGTTCGGGATGATGTGGATCGGCCCGCGCCAGCCGAGCCTGGAGCGCATGGCACTGGCCGTTGACTCGGAGACGGCCACGCTTTGCTGCCGCCGGTAACACCACCGCGCGAACGGCCCCTCCAGCCAGCGCCCGACAGCCGCGACTGGAGCCGGGAAATGGACTCCGAACTGCACGTCGTGAACGTGGTGCACCACGCAGATGACGGGCACGCGCCTGGCCAGCACAAGCGGAGCGAAGAACGGTATGCCGTTCTGGCAATCGACGACGGCGTCGAACCGGCCGCGGCGCGGCACCAGCCATGCGAGCACGCGCGGATAGACCGTCCACTTGCCGCCGAGCCTGACGATGTCGACGCCGTCGCGATGATCCCGGCGCGCCTGGCCAGGTGCCCGTGCGGTCACGAACCGGACGTTCGCTCCCCTGCGCCGCAGCCCGAGCGCCATCTCCCAGGCATAACGCTCAGCGCCGCCGTTGTCAGGGTGCCATGGATCTCGCCAGTTGAGCACCGCGAGCTTCAGGCTCTCAACCCCTGGGCTGGCAACCCCTGGCTCGTCGGCCCGCCTTGGGGCGCTGGCCGGCTTGCCCGCTCGCAACGCCAGCCAGATGGCTCCGACCTCCAGGAACGCGGCGAGCGAATGACGGCCCACGGAGAACGTGGAGCCAGGCATATCACGCCAGTTCACCGGGATCTCGATCGGCTCCGCGCCGCAGCGGCGGCATAGCGCGATCAACTCGATGTCGAACGCGAATCCGGTCGCGGTCATCCGCTGCGCCGCGGCGCGTGCCACCGCCCCGTCGAAGAACTTGAACCCGCACTGACTGTCCCGCACTCCTGGCACGACCACCCTCGCCATGGCGCGGAACAAGAAGGCGCCCGACCTCCTGATGAGGCTGTGCCGCGCCTCCACCACGGACTCGCGGTGCGAGCGGGAGCCAATGACCATCGCCGCCCCGGACTCAAGCAGGCCGAGCGCCACGTCAATGGCGGACAGGTCGGTAGCCATGTCGGCGTCGCAGAAACCCACCAGCCGGGCGCTCGTCGCCCGCAGGCCTGCTCGAACGGCGGCTCCCTTGCCGCGCTCGCTGCAACTGACCAGGCGCACGGGCACCGGCCCGGCCGGCCATTGCCTGACTATCTCGGCGGTCCCGTCCGTGCTCGCGTTGTCGACGACCAGGATCTCAACGCCAGGCGGTAGCGTCGCGGCCTTATCGCACAGCAGGGCGAGCCCGGCCGGCAGTCGGGCAGCCTCATTCCGAGCTGGAACGATGATCTCCAGCCAGGCCTGGCCATGCTCTCCGGGCGGCCGGGAAGCATCCTCCACGCATCAAGCCAGGCTAGCGGGTGCCGTAGTTATACAGGCTCGCGTTCGAGGGCGCGCCGTTGGATACACCCTGCAGCACCTCGCCCGTGATCACCGTGGCGCCAACGGCAAGAACAAGCCCAACTACCATGGCGATAAGCAAGCGAACCATCTGGGCTCCTTCACCCCGATTACTGCCCGTTAGCGTACCGCCGCACCAACCTCAGTGGCTACAAGCGGCACGAACCTGAGCGAATTCGTTACTTCAGGTGACATGAGCGCGGCGAGCGGCCTGCTCCCCCTGAGCGGCAATGCCAACTCCAGGCAGGCGGTAGACGACCAGGTCAGGCCCGCTGAATGCCACTACGCAGCCCGGCAGAATCGCACGAAAGGGATAAGCGTCGCGGGCGCCCGACCCGCTCGATGCGGCGCCGAATCCGGCGTCGACGATCACGTAGCGCACCCCAGCCTTGAGCAACGCCCTAGTCAGCCGCGATCCCGAGTCGATCAGCCTGGTCAGCTGGCGGGCCAGCGGATCTTCCGGTGGCACGGTGATCGGGCCGACGGTCACGCCGTCGTTCCAGATGACCTGCCTGGCGAGCAGCCGGGGCCATGGGTCGAGCATGGCCTCACCATGGTTCCAGCCGAACCGGCGATACGCGGCCCACGGCAACAAGAGCACGCTCCCGCTCGCGGGATCGGCGTCGATGACGCGCCTGGCGGCCAGCCAGTCGGCCGGGTACTGGACGGCGCGCAGCCGGCCCGCCGCGCCCCAGGCCAGTCCGGGCAGGAGCGCCAAGGGAACGATCAAGGCGACGGTCGCGACCAGCCACCTGACGTCGGCGAGCCTGGCCGGCCAGTCGCGCCGCAGCGCCCATGCCACGGCGAGGCCCACGCCGACGGCCTCGGCAAGGGCAAGCGGCGCGACGAATTGCTGGCCATCCCTGAGCACGGCGAAGCCGGGCCATGCCCGCACCAGGCTCATGAGCAGTTCCCTGCCCGGGGCTGCGATGCCGAGGCTCGCGATCAGCAAGCCGGCGAGCGCTGCGACTCCAAGCCCCCGCAGCCCCCGCAGCCCCCGCAGACCCCGCAGCCCCGGCCGCCGCAGGCCCAGCCAGGCGAAGCTGGCCAGCCCGGTCAGGACCACGGCCAGCCAGAGCGCCGACCAGGCGCCGCCGTAGCCGAACGGCACGGTCTGGCTGTTCCACGCTCCGCCGAGCATCAGCAGGCTTCCGAACGCGCCGAACGGGGTGTCCGCGCGCGCCGCGAAGGCGTCGACGGCGACCGGGCTCGTCTGGATCGTCCGGGTGAGCGAGGGGATCAGCCAGGGCAAGCTGAGCAGGCCGAGCAGCGCGATGACCAACATGACCGCGCGGGACCTTTCCAATCCCTTGCCCTTTTCTGTCCCGTCGCTCTTTTCTGTCCCGTCGCTCTTTTCCTGCTCGTCGCGGTCTGCGCCTGGGGCACCGCCAAGCGCGGCGACGGGGACGGCGACGAGGCCAGACAGGCACATGGCGGAAAAGCCGCCGATCGCGGCGGGCAGCAACGCGAGCGCCAGGCCACCGGCCCGTCGCCAGCGCCCCGCCGCCGGGTCAGGGCGGGTCAGCGCGAGCACCACCCAGGGCAGCCCCGCGTAGCCGAGTAGCAGTGCCCACTGGCCGAGGATCAGCCGCTCAGCCACGTACGGATTCCACGCGTAGAAGATGCCGGCGGCCAGCCGGGCGACCAGGGGCCGGTCGTCCAGCAGGGCGGCTACGCCGGCGCACGCCAACGCGAAGATCGAGAGCAGGAACAGCTTTTGCACCAGGTCCGCAGGCAGCAGGTGAGCCAGTGTGGCCACCACGGCATCGCTGGGGACCTCCCTGGGCAGGGTTCCCGTGAGCCCGAACATCGCGCTGTTGAATGGCGGCCGCGGTACGAACACCATGTCGTAGCTCAGCACATAGCCAGCGCCCAGGCCCGGCCCCAGGGCAAGCGATCCAAGGCACACGCCGAGCAGCGCCGCGAATGCCGTGTCACGGCGCGCGATCAGCCTCATTAGCACCCGGGCACGCAGTGCCGTCCAGTAGTGTTTTGCGGACATTGGAGTACTAAATCTAATGCTCACGACACACCAGACAAGCTGACACCATGACTTCGAATAATGCGGGGGTTCCGGGGGTCGCCCCCCGGGCCAGCACCGCGGGGG
>JASIBM010000192.1 GCA_030045175.1 Streptosporangiaceae bacterium
CTCTGTGTCCATGTGATGCACCGAGGCAACGGCCGTGACCAGGTCGAACGAATCTGCCCGCAGCGGCCAGGTGGCGGAGGGCTCGGCAAGGAAGTCGCCGAGCACGTAGGTGATCCCCCGCGCCCGCGGGTGCGCGCGAGCGATCTCGATGCTCCGCTCGTCGCGGTCCATGCCGGTGACATCGGCCACGAAGCGACGCAGTCGCCTGGTCAGCGCTCCCTGCCCGCAGCCAACGTCAAGCGCCCGATCGCAGCCAGGCGGCGCCGCGTCGAGTATCACCCGGTGGTAGTGCGCATTATGGTTCCACGGCTCGCTCTCGCCGGCCGGCCCGCGTTCTTCTTCGCCGTCGGTCACGACATCAAGTCTGCGAGCTGACACCGCCGCCGCGCCGACGTTCTCGACATTGACGTGCATAAGGCCCGGTCAGACGGCTTGACAAGGGCGCGCGGGCCTTGTTCTCATCGAACTTAGAATTTGATTCTAAGATTTTAAGATCATCGGGAACGTCGGCTGGCCTGCCCGCGGCCCGCGGCCGGCGGTGTCGCCAGGGGAGGCGGCCATGGATCTTGACCTCGGCCCCGAGATCGAGGCGTTCCGCGGGGAAGCGCGTTCGTGGATCGGGGCGAATGCGCCCGAGGGGCTGGCCGAGCTGACGGACTGGACGCTCGGCTACACCCCCGGCGGGTATCCGCGAGCCGACGTGAGCGCGGCCATGGCGCACCCGAAGTACGCGCAGTGGGAGGCCAGGCTCGCCTCGGCCAGGCTGATCTGCCCTGGGTGGCCCGCCGAGTTCGGCGGGCAGGGCATGGACGGCGTCCGCCTCGCCGTGCTCGACGAGGAGTTCCACGCCGCCGGCGTGCCCAGGGTGCGGCGCGGCATGGGCGAGAGCCTGGTCGGCCCCTCGATCATCGTGCACGGCACGGACGCGCAGCGGGCCTATTTCCTGCCGCGCATCATCTGTGGCGAGGACGTGTACTGCCAGGGCTTCTCCGAGCCCGATCACGGCTCCGACCTGGCCGGGGTGCAGACCCGCGCGGAGGTGGACGGGGACGAGGTCGTCGTGACCGGGACGAAGGTGTGGACGTCGTATGCGGCGCGGGCGAACATGATGTTCGCGTTGTGCCGCAGCGACCCTGGCGCGCCGAAGCACGCCGGGCTGTCGTTCGTGCTGCTCCCCTTCACCGACCCCAAGGTCAGTTACCGGCCGATCAGGCAGATGTCGGGGGCGGAGGAGTTCTGCGAGGACTTCATCGACGGCGTGCGGGTGCCGTTGTTCAACGTGATCGGCGGCCTGAACAACGGCTGGCGGGTGGCGATGACCACGCTCGGGCACGAGCGCGGCGGGGCGGCGATCGTCTCGCACCTGAACTACGAGCGCGAGTTCTGGGAACTGGTCGAGGCGGCGCGCAAGAACGGCAAGACCGCCGATCCGCTGGTGCGCCAGGAACTCGCCCGCGCCTACACGGGCGTGGCGGCGATGCGGTTCACCGGGCTGCGGTCGCTGGCGTCGATGGCGGCCGCGGGCCCGGCCGGCCAGCCAGGCCCGGAGGCGTCGGTCGCGAAGCTGATGTGGAGCGAGTACCACAAGCGGTTCGGCGAGATCGCGATCGGCATCGCCGGCGCCGACGCGCTGGTGCGCCCGGACGGGCCTGGGTACCCGACGACCGGGTGGCAGAACGTGTTCCTGGGGAGCCGGGCAGGAACGATCTTCTCGGGGACCAGCGAGATACAGCGCGGCATCATCGGCGAGCGGGCGCTCGGCCTGCCGAAGGAGCCCTCAGCGAACTCGCCAAGGCAGCCATCGACGATAAAGCCTTCATTCGGAAAAGGGGCGGGGCCGGCATGAAGCTCGCGATCAGCCCGGAGCAGCAGGAACTGCGCGAGTCCGTGCGGCGCTTCCTCACCGACCGGGCGCCGTTGCCGCGGGTACGCGAGCTCATGGAAACCGAGACCGGCCTGGACCTCGACGTCTGGCGGCATGCCGCCGGCCAGCTTGGGCTGATGGGCATCGCGATCGGTGAGGAGTACGGGGGCTCCGGGTTCAGCTTCGCCGAGCAGGCGCTCATCTGCGAGGAGCTCGGCGCGGCGCTGTTCACCGGGCCGTACCTGGCCAGCGCCGTGTTCGCGGCGAACGCGCTGCTCGCGTGCTCCGACGAGGGCGCCAAGCACGACCTGCTGCCACCGATCGCCAGCGGCGAGACGATCGCGACGCTGGCCTTCACCGAGGACGACGGCTCCTGGGAGCCGGGCGCGATCCGGCTGTCGGCGACCAAGAACGGGCACGGCTGGTCGCTGGATGGCCACAAGAGCTTCGTGCTCGACGGCTACCTGGCTGGACTGGTCCTGGTCGTCGCCAGGACCGACGACGGACTCTCGCTGTTCGCCGTCGACGCGGGCGCGCCTGGGCTCACCCGAACGGTCTTGCCCACGCTCGACCAGACCAGGAAGCTCGCCAGGTGCGAGTTCGCATCGGTAGCCGCGAGGCTGATCGGCTCACCGGGTGACGGCACGGCGATCTTGAACCGGGTGCTCGATGTCGGCGCGATCGCCCTGGCCGCCGAACAACTCGGCGGCGCCCAGCGGGCGCTCGACACGGTCGTCGCCTACGCCAAGGTCAGGCACCAGTTCGGCAGGCCGATCGGCAGCTTCCAGGCGATCAAGCACCGGTGCGCCGACCTGCTGCTCGAAGTCGAGTCGCTGCGCTCGGCCGTGGCCTACGCCGCGGCGGCCGTCGCCGAGGACTCCCCCGAGGTACCCGTGCTCGCCGCCCTGGTCAAGGCGCTCGGCTCCGACGTGTACTTCCACGTCGCCGCCGAGAACATCCAGATGCACGGCGGCATCGGCTTCACCTGGGAGCACGACGCCCACTTGTACTTCAAGCGGGCCAAGTCAAGCGAGCTGTTCCTCGGCGACCCCGGCTACCACCGCGAGCGCCTGGCCACCCGCCTGGGCATCTGACCGGGCGCCACCCGCTGAACCCAGGAACCCATGATCGATGACCTCGCGGGAGCGGGGCAGCCGGTCATCGGCGGCCCAGCGTGGCGCATGACGTGCGAGCTGAACAACAGCAAGGACCCCACGCTGCTACATGGACGACAGTAAGGACTCCACGCTGCTGTCGGCCCATGCAGAAGGTTGTGGCACACGTGACGTCTGAGTCGTATGCGGCTCCCGGGGTACAGCTCGACGCTGCGGAGCGGACAGGATGACGGCGGCGCGAGGCGTTGCGATAGCAGCCGGCGCCGTCGGCGTGCCGCCCGATCCGCCCCCAGCCGGACCCGGTTCAGCGCTGCGGGACGGGGACGCCTAGCTCGGCTAGGAGTTCCTGGGAGTAGGCGATCCGGCCGGTCAGCGCCCGTGGATCACCCGAGCACAACATCAGCGCGGCCTGCGCCATGACCGACGGGGGCTCGGCGTTGGGATCCTCGTGCGTTGTCAGGTGGTGGAAGATCGTCCCTGGCGTGGGCACGACCTGAGTCGGCGACAGCGCGTTGACGGCGATGTTGTCGGCCCACAGCTCGGCGGCCAGCCCGGTGGAGAACCGCTCGATCGCGGCCTTGCACATGCCGTACACGGTCGCGCCGCGGGCGGCGAACCCGGACGGCGGCAGCGCGGGGTGCCTGGCGGCCACCGACGAGATGTTCAGTATCCAGCCGCGACCGTGGCCCCGCATCGACGCCAGCACCAGCGTCGCGAGCTGGAACGACGCCTCCACCTGCACAGCGAACATCAGCGCGTACCGCTTCTGGGAGAAGTCCTCCACCCGCGTGAAGTACGACACGGCGGCATTGTTGACCAGGATGTCAGGCGTCCCGAGCTGCCTGATCGTCTCGGTGACCAGGCGCTCGCGGTCGGCCGGCCTGGCCAGGTCGGTCGCGATCGCCACCGCCGTCCCGCCGGACGCGTTGATCGCGGCCGCGGTCTCGCCGATGGTGCCGGCCAGCGGGGAATCGCCCTCCCCCGTCGTGCGCGCAGCCACCGCGACCGCCGCGCCCTCGGCCCCGAACCGCCTGGCGATCTCCGCGCCGATGCCACGGCTAGCGCCGGTCACGATCGCGACCCGCCCGTCAAGAACGCCCATCGCCCGCCCTCCTGTTGACACCCGCCCAGCCCGCCGCCAACAATAATTTTAGAACGAAATTCTAATTCCCAAGCCTAACAAAATGCGCTGGAGGTCATCATGCCGCTCGACCACTCCCTCGTCGGGCTGACTGGAGAGCCGCGCGAGCGGGCGTGGACCTCGACCGACGCGCTGCTCTACGCGGTCGGCGTGGGGGCCGGGCTCGATGACCCGCTGCAGGAACTCGAGTTCACCACGGAGAACTCGGAAGGGCTCACCCAGCAGGTGCTGCCCACGTTCGCCGTGCTGATCTCCCAGGCCCGCCCGGCCCGGCGCCTCGGCGACTTTGACCCGGCCTTGCTCGTGCACGCGGAGCAGTCGTTCGAGCTGCACCGGCCACTCCCGGTGGCCGGTGCGGTGCGGACCGCCTCGACCGTGACCGGGATTTATGACAAGGGCTCGGGCGCGCTCATTCACGTAGAGAACGTGGCGGTAGACGCCGCGACCGGCGAGCCATTGGTGACCGCCCGCAGCGGAACGTTCATCAGGGGCGAGGGCGGCTTCGGCGGCGAGCGCGGCGGCAGCGAGCCGTGGGAGCGCCCGGACAGGCCAGCCGACCACCAGGTCGTGCTGCCGACCCGGCCAGAACAGGCGCTGCTCTACCGCCTGTCCGGGGACAGGAACCCGCTGCACGCGGACCCGAAGTTCGCCGCGCGGGGCGGGTTCGCCAGGCCGATCCTGCACGGGCTGTGCACCTACGGCTTCACCGGGCGGGCGCTGCTGCACGCGCTGTGCGGCTCGGATCCGGCCAGGTTCTTGTCCATGGCCGGGCGGTTCACCCAGCCGGTCTACCCTGGCCAGACGCTCGTGGTCTCGATCTGGCTGGCCGACGGCGCGGGTGGCGCGGGTGCGGGCTCTAGTCACAGGGCGCTGTTCCAGGCCGCCACGCAGGACGGGCCGGTCGTGATCGACCGGGGCGTGCTACAGTTCCGCGCGGACTGACCGTTCTGAATGGCCGCCTGGAATGGCCGTTAGGAATGACCGCGTGGAATAGCCGGACGGCCGCTGGCCAACGCCGTTATAGTCGCTGCCCATAGGTAGCCGGGCAGCAAGGCTGGTCGAGTAGGCCGCACCCTCGCCGCTCCCTGCCACGGTGACCCCAATCCGATCGCGCCAGCTCTCCGAATAGGGTCCATGGACGCACGAGACATGCGCTCAGCCGCGCCGGGTCCTGGTCTCCCGGAGGGGAGAGACCGGGACCTGGATGGCCTGCTCGCCCTGGTGGCCAGGGGCGACGAGGCCGCGTTCGCCAGCCTGTACGACCAGCTCGCCGGGCCCGTCTACGGCCTGGTGCGCAAGGTCGTCCGAGACCCGGCTCAGTCTGAGGAGGTAGCGCAAGAGGTACTGCTCGAGGTGTGGCGGATGGCCGCGCGCTTCGACCCAGGCAAGGGCAGCGCGGCGACCTGGGTGCTGACTATCGCGCACCGGCGGGCCGTCGACCTGGTGCGCTCGGCGGTCGCCGCGGCCGAGCGCGAGCAGCGGACGTCGGTGCCGCTGCCTCCCGCCGACGAGGTCGCCGAGGCCGTCGAGGCCGCACTCGAGCGCGAGCGGGTGCGCCGCTGCCTGGACGGCCTTACCGAGCTACAGCGGGAGTCCATCACGCTCGCCTACTACGGCGGCTACTCCTACCGGGAGGTCGCCGGGCTGCTCGGCAGCACGCTCGGCACGATCAAGACCAGGATCCGCGACGGGCTGATCAGGCTGCGCGACTGCCTCGGGGTGACCTGATGCGAGCCTTCCGCGCTGACCTGCACGTGCTGACCGGTGCCTACGCAGTCGACGCGGTCGACGACCCGGCCGAGCTCAGCCGGGTCGAGCGCCACCTGCGGCGCTGCCAGCAGTGCGCCGGGGAGGTTCGCGACCTGACCGAGGCCACGACAAGGCTCGCGTTCGCCGCGGCGCTGGCGCCACCCCCGCCGATGCGAGACCGGGTGCTCGCGGCGATCACCCGCACCCGCCAGCTTCCGCCGCAGGTCGAGCGCCGGTCCGAAGCCCGGTCGCCGCGGCCAGGCGGGGTCACGTGGCTCGTCTGGGCGCTCGCCGCCGCAGGCGTGATCGCTGCGGTCACGCTCGCGGTCGTGCTCGCCCGCACCAAGAACCAGCTGGACCGCAGCAGGTCCGAGGCCGCGGCGATCACCGCCGTGCTCGCCGCGCCCGACGCGCACGCCAGGACGGCGCCGATCGCCGTGGGCGGCACCGCCACGGTGGTGTACTCGCTGAGGCTGCACTCGGTGATCGTCACCTCGGCCAGCCTGCCGCTGCCGCCGGCCGGGAAGGTGTACGAGCTGTGGCTGATCGGCCCGCCGCGAGTGCGCCCGGTCGGGTTCCTTCCCGCGGGCGGGCGGCGCTCCGTGGCCGGCCGGTCCGGCCCCGTGCTCGTCTCGGGCCTGCGCCGAGGCGACGAGCTCGGCCTGACGGTCGAACCCGCTGGCGGCACCCGACTGCCGACGACGAAGCCGATCCTCCTCATCGCCCTGCGCCCCTGAGCGCGGCACTTCCCGCTCCCCGGACCATGATCACGGTGGGTTGCCGTCGGATGGACCGGTAAAGCCACCGTGATCAAGGTGGCGGTCCTCAAAAAGTCGGCGTGAACGACCAATCCGGGTCGCCGTTTGAAACGAACGCACGGCGTGAGAGCCACCCTCGACGCGCGGCGGCCGGCGAACGCGAACGTCGCATCCCGCGCATGTCACAGGGGAGCGTCGACGCACCCCGGAAAGGACCATCATGCCTGAACTCGACCAGACCGACCCGGCAAGCGGCGGTGCGACCAAGGGAAGGGGGCCGTCGCGGCGCACCATGCTG
>JASIBM010000032.1 GCA_030045175.1 Streptosporangiaceae bacterium
TGCGCCACAAGTTCAACCCGTTCGGCGTGGTCGCCGCCCGGCTCACCGCGCGCTTCGATGGCCACATCGCGCAGGCCGGGCCGACGCGGCGCGACGACGGCTTCGGCGATCAGGCGACATCTGGCGTCCGCATCAGGCGGGCAGCCCCGGATGACATCGACGCGGCGGTCGGCCTGGGACTCGAGGTCGTCAGGTTCGACGCGCACTTCGGCAACGTGACCGAGCGGCCGGGCACCACCGGGGCGCTCAGGCGTGAGCTTTGCGACATGCTCGCCGGGCCCGCGCCGTGGGCGTGGCTGGCCGAGCGCGACGGCGAGCCGGTCGGCCTGCTCGCCGCGCAGCGGCCCGAGGCCGCGGGCTGGATCGCGCCGATGGTGCGCCCGGCGCCCGCCGCCTACCTGATGCTGATGGCGGTGCAAGCCGCCGAGCGCGGCAACGGCATCGGCGATGCGATGGTCGCGCGGTTCCACGACGACATCGCCAGGGCCGGGGTGCCCGTGACGCTCCTGCACCACGAGCAGGCCAACCCGCTGGGCGGCCCGTTCTGGGCCAAGCAGGGCTACCGGCCGCTGTGGACCTCGTGGGAGGCCAGGCCGGCCTGGACGTTCAGGTAAAAAGGACGACCGGCACTCATCTTGAAGAACTACCAGAAGAACCACTAGAGGAACTACTAGCCGGTCGCTGATGCCGTCGGCTCGCTCTCCCTGCGGATACCGAAGAACGAGGACCGCAGCCCGAGGCGAGCGATGATCATCAGGACCAGGCCGACCACCACAATGCCTAGCAGTGACCACAGTTGCCCGCCAGGCGCGCGAAGCAGCGAGTCCACCAGAACCCAGCCGAGGAACCCTGCCGCACCCAGCGGAAGCACGCCGAGTACCAGCAGGTTCCAGGCGCTGCTGACGACGCGCCGCCGGTAGTAGACCATGCTCGCGAGGACCGTGAGTATATAGAACACGGAGAAGATGAAGCTGGTGACGTTGATCACGTCCCCGAACGCGTTATGCACCGACGTCGCGAGGAAGTAGATGACGCTGATCCCGATGATCAGCAGGCCAGTAAATGCACTGGCGGCGACCGGGGTGGCGAACCGGCTGGACACGTTGCTGAAGAACCTGGGTAGCGCCCGGTAACTTGCCATGCCGTAGACGAGCCGAGCGCCGAGCACGATGCCGGTGCCCGTCGTCGCGATGACCGACAGCGCGATGGACAGGGCCATTATCTTGGCCCAGGTTCCGCCGTGCGCGCCGCCGAGCACCTGGGCGATCGTGATCAGCGGTGACGGAGAGTTCGCCAGCGTGCGCTTCGATACGACGCCCTGGAAGCCCACCTGCGCGAACGTGTACATGATCGCGAGCAGAACCACGGCGATCATGGCCGCTCGTCCAGGGTTGACCCGGCGGCGCTTGACTTCCTCGTTGACGTAGAGCGTGCCGTCCCAGCCACCGTAGATGAACACCGCGATCAAGAACCCGTTCACAGGGCTTCCACGGCCGATTCCGCTAAAGCTGGCCCAGCCGCTCGTGAAGGGCACGAAGGAATGGCCTGGATGGTGGCCGAGAACCCAGATCATGCCGGCGATCGCCATGCCCATGAGGATCAGGTACTCCACCAGCGCCATGCCGACCTGAGCCCGCGCGGTGATACGGATTCCGATGATCGCTATGACGAGCATGACCACGCCGACTCCGACGCCGATGCCGACATTCGCCACGGTGCTCGTGGACGTGGACGCAGGATTGAAGACCGCGACGACAGACGGCCCGAGCAGCAGCACTTCGGCGACTGTCCCCAGGATATAGGCGGCTATCATCAGCCATCCAGTTATAAAACCAAGATAGGGGTTGATTGCTCGTCCTACCCATTCAAAGGAAGCGCCGCAATTGGCATTCCACAAGTTCAGCCGACGGTAGGCGTTGGCGATGACGAGCATCGGGACGGCCGTGACGAGCAGGATCAGCCCGCTGCCGTAGGCGGTCGCCACGGCGAGACCTGCGAGCGAGAGCCCGACCGTCGCCGCGGGAGCGGACGACGCCATGCCAATGACCGTGTCCTGCGCCACGCCGATCGCATCGGGCTCGAGTCGGCGCGCGGGGGTTGCCGCCACATCGCCGACCGGCGCTGCCGCCTGTTCCGCCATCTGCCTTCCTCTCGTTAAGCGCGCAAGCCCATCGCGCTCAGCACGAACGCGTGCACCTCGGACTCGTAGCCCACCTGCGCGAATCGCCCGGACGGCCCGCCATGCGCGCCCGCCCCGAGTTCGACCCGGAACAGCACAAGGCCAGCGTCGTCGCCAGCGTCGTCCGTGCGCCCATGCGCACCAGCCGGCTCTGCCGCGCCGGCTTGCCCCGCCGCGACGCATGGCGTGGTGGCGCGCAGCCTGGCCACCCACTTGGCCGGCTCGTGCACGCCGACCCTGGGATCTGCCACCGCGCTGGTCACGAGCAGTGGCGGGCGCGGCCAGGCAGGCGGGTTGTCATACGGCGAGTACGACCGCATGCAGGCGTAATCCTCCGCGTTACGCGGATCGCCCCACTCATCCCACTCGGTGGTGGTCAGCGGGATCGCCGGATCGAGCATCGTCGTCACCACGTCGACGAACGGCACCTCGGCGACCACGGCCCGCCACCGGTCTGGCCGCATCGAATACACGGCGCCCTGCAGCAGGCCACCCGCGGACAGCCCGCGCGACACGATCCGCCGCCCATCGACCAGCGCGGCCCCCGGCGCGGCCCCAGCGGAACCAGCGTCCCCGGCCAGCCAGTCGGCCACGTCGATGAAGTCGCTGAACGTGACCGGCTTGGCGCGTAGCCTGCCCTGCTGCCACCAGGCCCGGCCGCCCTCGCCGCCGCCGCGCACGTGCGCGACCGCGTACACCACGCCCCGGTCAAGCAGCGACGGCAGGTCCACGCTGAATTCTGGGTCCGCGCACGACTCATACGCGCCGTAGCCGTACAGCAGGCACGGCGCCGTGCCGTCCAGCGGCACCGAGGACGCGCGAGCGAGGGTGACCGGGATCGGCGTGCCGTCGGCCGCGGGCGCGAACAACCGCTCGGTCAGGTATCGCTGCGGCTCGTACCCGGCAACCTCCTTGCGCTTGAGCAAGGTTCGCTCGCCGGTCGCCAGGTCCAGCCGGTACCAGGCGGGAGGCTCGATCAGCGACTCCTCTGCGATGATCACCGACCCGGCGTGGTAGTCCTCGGCGTGCGCCACCCTGATCGAGCCGCAGGCCACGCCCGCCCGCACCTCGCGGACGTTGCCGCCGTCGTGGTCGGTGATCGCGAGCAGCGACTCACCATCCCTGCGCAACGTCAGCACCAACCACCCGGCAAGCACGTCGACGGCGTGCAGCCGGGTGCCAGACCTCGCGGGGGCGATGGCCGCGCACTCGACCGCGGCCCAGTTCGCCCGGCCAGGAGCATCGGCGGGCGCCCGCATCAGCGTGAACTCGGGTTCGCCCGCATCGGTCGCGATGAAAATCCGACCCAAGCCTTCATTCTCAACGGGTATCGCGTGGTCGATGTAGTACTCAAGGCGCTGTCGCCTGGGCTCGACGAGAACAGGACCGGCGAGCGGGTCGCCAAGCCGGATCAGCCGCACCTCGGTGGCGTCCCGTGACCGCGACGTGATCACCGCGAACCGGCCGCTGCGGGTGGCGTGCAGCGTGAGCTCGAACCGGGCGTCCGGCTCGGCGTAGACGAGCGCGTCGCCTGCCGCGCTCGTGCCCACCCGGTGCCGCCACACCTGGAACGGCCGGTTCACCTCATCGGGCACCAGGTAGAACAGGTACCGCGAGTCGGCCGACCACGCCACGCCAGGGTAGCTGCGCTCGATCTCATCAGGCAGATCCTCGCCGGTCCGAAGGTCCCTGATCCGCAGGCGGTAGATCTCCGCGCCGCTGGTATCGGCGGACCATGCCAGCAGGTTGCCGTCCGGGCTTGGCTCGCGCACGGCGACATCGACGTACCCGCTGGCCGCGCCGATGACGTTCTCATCGAGCAGCAACTGCTCCTGTTCGAGGCCGACAGGACACCGCAGGAGCTGGGCGTTCTCGCGGCCGGCGGGCGTCCTGGTCCGGTACAGGTAGCCCGCCCTCGGCCACGCCACGGACTCATCAGCGCGATCGCCGATCCGCGCGGCGGACTCCGCGCTCAGCCGCCCGGCGAGATCGGCTAGGCGCGCGGCGTGCGCGTCGTAGTAGGCCCGCTCCGCGGCCAGGTACGCACCGAACGCGGGCGCCGAGTGATCTCGCATCCACGCGTAGTCGTCAGGGTCGGCGTCGCCGTGCAGCGCGCGCAAGGAAGGGATCCGGGGCGCGACCGGAGGCTTGCCGGTCATGCCAGGTGACAGGCGGTGAGGTGGGTGCTCGCCGACGCCCCGGCGGGCAGCCTGAGCGCAGGGTCCTCGGTCCTGCACCGGTCGACGGCGATCGGGCAGCGCGGGTGGAACCGGCAGCCCGCAGGGACGTTCACCGGATTCGGCGTCTCGCCGCGCAGGATCTGCGGCCTGACCCGGTCCCGCGGATCGCGCTTGGGCACCACGGAAAGCAGGGCCTTGGTGTAGGGGTGCTGCGGGTTGCGCACCACGTCCTTGGCCGCGCCCTGCTCCACGATCCGGCCCAGGTACATCACCGCGATCCGGTCGGCGAAGTGCGCGGCGGTCGACAGGTCATGCGTGATCATCAAGATCGCCATGTCCGCCGTCCTGCGCAGCGAGTCGAGCAGCGAGAGCACCCCCGCCCGGATCGACACGTCGAGCATCGACACGGGCTCGTCGGCGAGCAGCAACGCGGGGCTGAGCACGAGCGAGGCCGCGATGGCGACCCGCTGCCGCTGCCCCCCGGACAGCTCGTGCGGGTAGCGGTCAAGATACGCGTCGACGGGGGTCAGCCCGGCCTGCTCGAGCGCCGCGGCGATCAGCGGCCTGCGCTCGGCCCTTGAGTTGCCGATGCCGTGCACGAGCATCGGCTCCTCGACCGTCTGCCTGACCCGGAACCTCGGGTCGAGCGACTCGTACGGGTCCTGATAGATCATCTGCACGGCGCGCCGCAGCGGGCGCATCCGCCGTTGCGACAGGTCGGTGACGTCGGTGCCGTCAATCCGCACCGCGCCGCTTGTCGCCTTCACCATCTGCAGGATCGTCTGGACGGTGCTGGTCTTGCCGCAGCCGGACTCCCCGACCAGGGCCATCATCTCGCCCCGCGCGAGGGTGAAACTGACTGTGTCCACGGCGTGCACCACGCGCCGCGGCTTCCTGGTCGCCACCTCGAGCAACCCCCGGCGCACGGGATAATGCGTCACCAGGTCGGTGACCTCGAGCAGCGGCGGCTCTGCCGACGCGGCGAACTCGCTCATCGGGCCTCCGCCAGCTTGTCGTGGTGCCAGCTGGTGCGAAGGCACGCCGCCCGATGGCCGATATCGACGGCGACGAGCGCGGGACCCTGCTGCGCGCAGGCGTCCATCACCACGTCACAGCGCGGCCGGAACGAGCAGCCGGTGATCTGCCTGTCCAGCCTGGGCGGCGCGCCAGGGATCGACGTCACGGCCTCGTCACCGTCCAAGTCCGGGGTGGCGGCGAACAGCAGCCTGGTGTACGGATGCCTCGGGTCATGGAAGAGCGCTTCCATCGGCCCGTCCTCCACGATCTTGCCCGCGTACATCACGGCCGCCGCCTCGCACATCTGGGCCACCACCGGCAGGTCGTGGGTGACCAGGATCAGCGCGAGCCCGAGGTCGTCGCTCAGGCGGCCGAGCAACTCGAGTATCTGCGCCTGCACCATGACGTCGAGCGCCGTGGTCGGCTCGTCCGCCAGCAAGATCTTCGGCTCGCAAGCCAGCGCCATCGCGACCGACGCCCGCTGGCGCATGCCGCCAGAGAACTCGTGCGGATAGCGCTCGGCCGCCGACGCCGGGATGCCGACGAGCTCGAGCAGCTCACCCGCGCGCTTGCGGGCCGCCGCGCCCTCGGCGACGCCATGGAACGCCATC
>JASIBM010000193.1 GCA_030045175.1 Streptosporangiaceae bacterium
CATCATGATCTTGCGCTGGATGATCTGGCGCTGGCGGGATCGCGGCTGGTGGCGGCCAGGATGGCGGCGGCCACGTGGGTGGTGGCCAGGATGGTGGCGGCCAGGCGGGTGGCGGCCAGGCCGATTGCGGCCCGGTGGCCGTGGCGGCCGGCCAGGCGACCTCTTCGCGTCGCCCTAGCCGCTGGGGGGTCGTCCCATCAGGCCGGTACCGCGGGAGGTGGCGGCGCGCCAGTTGGGTCGCGGTGAGCCCGAATCCGGCAGTGGCCATGATGGCGATCGCCAGCAGGGCCGCGGCAAGCGGGTAATCGCGGTGCGTCACGGTGATGGGACCTGGCGACCCGCCGCCGAAATAGCCGCTGGGCGACAGGCCGGCGGCTGGCGGGCCGGTCAGCCGGGCAGCCGCGGCAAGCGCGGCGCTGGCGTCCACCTCGCCGAACCCAACGCTGGTGTTGTAGCCGCCACGCGGCCGGCGCCGCGTCGAGGCAACTATGGCCTGCGTGACCAGGGCCGGCGTCAGCCTCGGGAACTTCGCCCTGATGAGCGCCGCTACCCCGGCCACGAAGGCAGACGCCGGGCTGGTGCCGCTGCCGATGAGATATTCGCCATCAGGACCGGCTCCAGGGACGTTCACGCCCGGCGCTGATACCAGGACGGAGGCGTTATGGTCGGAAAAGCTGGCGCGGTGCCCGCTGGCGTTGACGGCCGCTACCGAAATGACACCGGTGAAGGCCGCCGGATAGACGTAGGGCGTGAACTTGGCGTGCCCGGCGCCGTTGTTGCCGGCCGAGGCCACCACCACCACTCCGCGAGAGATCGCGAACGCGACAGCCTCGCGCATGTCGGAAGTCGGCACGACCGACCCGAGCGACATGTTGATCACGCCGACGCCGTGGTCAACCGCGTAGAAGATGCCCCTGGCGATCGAATCGTAGTAACGCGCGTCCCGGCCGAAGGCGCGAAAGCCAGGCTCTTGCGTGTCGGGGAGAACGCGAACCGCCAGGATCTTCGCTTCTGGCGCCACGCCTATGATTCCCTCGGTCCGCCCCGGACCGCTACCGTGGCCGGCGATGATCGAGGCGATGTACGTTCCGTGCAGGTACGGCGGCTGGTAACCGGGGGGATCGAGGCCGGCGATGTAGTCGGGGCCGGTGATCACCGAACCGGTCAGGTCGGGCGCGCTCGGATCGGTGCCGGTGTCGAGTACGCCGACTGTCACGCCCTTGCCCTCGGTCAGCCGCCATGCCTGCGGAACCTCGATGGCGCGCAGCACGGGCAACTCCGCCGCTCGGGCGAGCGCGGCGGCTCCCTGAGCTGCTGCGCGCGGTCCGCCCGCCAGGCCTGTCGCGGGCAGCGCGGTGATGACGGCCGTCATCGCTAGCGCGGCGACGGCTCGCCCGCGGCACCCTCGTGCTGCTCGTCCGCCTAACATGACCACAGCTTGCTGCCGCAGTTGACGGCCACTGGTGCGGCCAGCGGGCCGATCACCTCGGCCGCGAGTTGCGCGCCAGGCAGGAAGATCGCGGCCCGGCGTTCTCCGGTAGCCGCCGCGGCCCTGCCGTCGGCGTATCCGGCCACGGTGAGGATCACGAACGGGCCGCTGGCGCGCGCGGTGCCGACCTGGCGCGCGGCATCGCTGAAGCGCCCGCTGGCCGTTCCGGCCAGCGCCAGGGTCCGCAACGCGATCAGCCGCCTATCGGCGGTGCGCAAGCTTGCCTTGAACGACACGGCATCACGGGGGTCAGGGAACGCCAGAACCCCGATCGTGTACACGATGCCCTGCAACTGGTCCAGGTAGGTCGCTCGCAAGCCGGCCAGGCAATGGTCTCGGCTGGTCAGCGCGCGCAGGCTGGCGTCAATCGCCGCGGCGCAGCCATCTTGGCCGGAGATGGCGATCCGCGTCGCGGTCTCGGTGGTCAGCAGGTCGGTCCCGTAGCGCAGCTTGGCCGGAAAGATCTTTCCCGCTGGCCAGGAACGCCATCGGTCGGCCACGGCGACGGCCGCCGCCGCCGCGCGCTCAGCTGCAGTCGGACCCCTGGTCGCCACGGCGATCCCGGCGGCGCCTGCCACGGCGGCCGTCGCCAGGCAACCCAGTGCCACGAGCACGAGCCTGCGGGGACCGGCTCCGCGACGTCGCAGGTCGCCCCCCGCGGCCTGCGCCGCCAGCATCGGCGGGTCGTTCGAGACCGCTCCGATCTGCTGGTCAGCCTGGCCAGGAAAGCCAGGATCGTTCACCTACGTACGCTAACAATCCACGCGCAAGACGATCAATAGCCGGCTTCTGGCTGGCCCGGTCGCGATGAGCGGATGCCGGCCAGCTCGAGCCAGCCGCAGGCGAGTAGCCGCCCGGCGGCCGAGCCGACAAGGCCGGGCTCTGCCTCGGTGAGCAACTGGCTTGCGTAGGCCTGCACCAGCGGGTGCAGCCGGTAGGTCGGCGTGTCCGTGGTGCTGCCGGTGACCCGTCGCAGCAGTCCGGCATCGGCGAGCGCTGGGGCGATCTGATGGGCACCGGGATCCTCGAGCAGCATGTCGATCAGGGGTCCGGGGAAATCGCGCGGCCCCGCCGCGGCCAGCGTCAAGAGCAGGCGCCTGGCCGTGGCGCTGACCACGCGTGCGGCGTCGGCCAGCCTGACCCGGACGGACTGGTCGCCAACTGTGAGCTCGTCAAGTAGCTTGCGCTCGTCGTGAAGCTGGTCAGCCAGGGCAGCGAAGGTCAGGTGCGGGTCGCCGGAGAGCCTGGCTCCGGCGATCCGCACGGCCAGCGGTAGCTGGCCGCAGGTGGCGGCGATGGCCTTGGCCGCGTCGAGCTCGTCCCCGCGCAGCGTCCGGTCGCAGATCCTGCTGAGCAGGCTGACAGAATCGGCGGGGAGCAGGCCGTACAGCTCGACTAGCCTGGCGCCGTCGAGGTCGGTGAGCCGCGCCCGGCTGGTCACGATCACCGCCGACTCGGCCGTGCCCGGCAGGAGCGGGCGTACCTGCGCTGCAGAGGTCGCCGCGTCGACGAGGACAAGGACGCGACGGCCCGCCAGCACCGACCGGTACTTGGCTTCTCGCTCGAACCGCCCGTCTGGAATCTGGCCGGGGGGCACGCCCTGACCGCGTAGCAGCTCGCTGAGGACAGCATGCGGATCGCGTGGCCGCCCGGCGTCATCCAGGCATGCGAAGAGCTGGCCATCACCGAATTCCTGCCTGGCCAGATGCGCCGCGTGCAAGGCAAGCGCGGTCTTGCCTATGCCTGGCATGCCGCTGATCACCGTGATCGTCATCCCCTCGCCGGCTAGCCGGTCGAGCAGCTGGGTTAGCTCTGCCGAGCGTCCGGTGAAGTCAGCGACTGAGGGCGGAAGCTGGCAGACCGGCTGCCACGGCTCTGGCTCGGCGGCGCTCCCAGCTACCCCGGCCACTCCCGCCTCCGCCCCGGCACCGCCACCTCCCCCGCCGTAGGCATCTGTGCCGCCAAGCGCGGTGGCCTCAGGCGAGTCGGCGGCCTCGTGCCGCAGCATCAGATCAGGGTCGTCGGCTAGCACCCGCCGATGCAGGTCTTGCAGCTCCGGTCCGGGCTCAATGCCGTAGGTGCTGATCAGGGTGATCCTCAGCCTGCCGAACGTGGCTAGTGCATCTGCCCTGGCCCCGCAGCGATACAAGGCGATCATGAGTTGCGCCCAGGCGTGCTCGTGTAGCGGCTCGGCGGCCACGGCGCTTCTGAGCTCGGCGACCACCTGGCGGTGCCTGCCGAGCGCGAGCTGCGCGTCGAACAGCGCGTCGCGAACTTCCTTGTGCTGGTCAAGCAGCCGGTCGGTCATCTTGCCTGCGGGCAGGTCGGCCAGCGGTGGGTCGCGCCAAAGCCTGAGCGCCTCCGCCAGCATCGCGGCAGCGCCACGAGGATCGCCCTGATCGAGGGCGTCCCTGCCCTGACTTGCCAGGTCAAGGAAGTCGTGCAGGTCAAGCTCACCCGGGGCTACCTCGATCAGGTAGCCGGACGGGTGCGTTCGCAGGCGACCGGCGTCGGGCAGCAGCTTCCGCACGCCGTAGACGCAACTGCGTAAAGACACCTCGGGACTGAGCGGCGGCGCGTCACCCCAGATCTCGGCGATCAGCTGGGCTACCGAGCGGGGCTGGCCGGCGTTCAGGAGCAGGCACGCGAGCGCGCTGCGATGCAGGGGCCGGCTGACAGTTACCGTCGAACCATCGTCGGCGGTTATGTCCAATGGGCCTAGGATCTTGAATCGCATTTGGTCCTCCGCTCGCTCGGAGCGAGTCATATTGCCGGATCGCTCATTAGCCATTGGGCGGGCGCACAGCCATAAACAATCGTCCAATTACAGAAATGTGCACCATCAGCGATCAGCGTCGTTACTCGAGCGGCTCCTGATCGCGCTGATCGAGCGAAGTGCGACGCTCAAGAACGGCTGATCCCTGCACGCCCACCGCCAGCCTGGCGATCCGGTTCAGGTCGGATCGCCAGGCTGGCTTCGTGCTGAACAATTTGCGGTGCAAGTCTCATGCAGGTCTTAGCGGCGGAACATCCGTCAGATGACCGATATCTGAACCGCGATCATCGCGGCTAGCGTGCTCGGCGGCGGGACCACGGGGTGACCCGGAGCCTCGGCGTGGAGGTACCGGCCGAGGCCGCCAATCACGGCCAAGACCGTGGCTAAGGCCAGCGCAGGCTCTCCGGCAAGGACCTATCTAACTGCGGGTTCATCGTCAGATCACAGGTCAGTCAGCGATGCCCCCCTATAGTCGCGCATTACCAACCTGGTTGCGGGAGTCTGCGGATTCCGCGCAGGTCACCAAGGCGTCGTGGGTCGCGAGGCTTGAGCAGCGCGATCCAGCCGGGTGAGCTGGGCGGGATATGGCCCCGAGCGGGCCACGACGAGGCAGTCCGCAAGGCGGCGACCAGGGGCACGTTGGCAGGCGGGGGGCGCGGTATACAGCCAGGGAGCAGGTATGGCCAAAGTGTTGCCGGGTGCCGTATTGACGGCGCTCGCGGTGGCGGCGGTGGCCGGGTGTGGCTCGCACCCAGCGGCCGTGATGCTGCCCAGGAAGCCGACCGCGGCGCAGCTGGCTCGCGTGAGCCCGACGCGGCTGTCGACTCGACAGCTAGTGATCGCGGCCTACGAGGGTTACTGGCGGGCCACCAACGAGGCGGTCGACTCGCGTAATCCCGCGAGCGCGAAGGCGATCCTGGCCGCCTACATACCGAGCAGATCGGTGCCTGGGCTGGTCAAGGGCATGAGCGCGATGTGGCGGCGGCACGAGGTCGTCTACGGCAGCCCCGTCTTCCACATCATGGCAGTCAAGATCACTGGTAACCAGACGGCTGCCGTGCAGGACTGCATTGACCTCAGCCACATGGGCTTCGAGGACAGTCAGACCGGCCAGGTCGTCGGCGGATCCGGGCAGAAGCACGATTACTTGATCACCACGCTCGTCTGCGAGCACGGGCGGTGGCTGGTCACGGGCGCGATTCCGGTGGTGCGGTCATGCACATGACGATCAAGGCCGCCCTGGTGGCGCTGGGCGTCGCAGCCCTGGCCTGCGGCCCGGTGACCGCGGGCACGGCGCTGGCCCGGCCAGCCACAAGCACGGCGCAGGCCCGGCCAGCCGCAAGCACGGGGCAGGCCGCAAGCACGGGGCAGGGCAGCGGCAGCGGCGACTGCTACCCGGTGGGCCTGACCTGGGTCTGCGTCTACAACAACAACGGACCCGGAGGTTCCGGTGGCTCCGGCTCAGGCGGGACGTCCGACTGCACCTTCGTCAAGGCTCCCGCCGCGGTCGTTCAGGCGGCCGGGGTCGGCCCGCCGATGTCCGGTTACCAGTGGGACATCATGACCTGCCCCGGCCAGAATCCTGGCCCAGGCGGCAGCCCGGGCCAGCTCGTGCAGGTGAGCATCGCCGGAGGGGTGCCGGCCGTGACGCCGTTCCAGCTGATGCAGATCGCGGTGGGCGAGCTGTACGTCCCCACGCTTTCTCCGGTCACCGCGCCGCCAATGGGCAAGGACGGCCTGGTCGGCCTGCCCGAGTGGTTCTGGGTGAGCCGCGCCCAGTGGCAGCCGGTCAACATCACCGTGACCGCCGGGCCGGTCTGGGCGACGGCGACCGCCACGCCAAGCACGCTGACCTTCGACCCTGGCGGTGGGCTTGGCCCGGCATCGTGCACCGGCCCGGGAACCGCGTTCAACCGGACGCGTCCCGCCGGGCGGCAGCACACCGACTGCTCGTACACCTACTCCCGCTCGTCGGATAACCAGCCCGGCAATGCCTATCCCGCGGCGCTGAGCGTCGTCTGGACGATCAGCTGGACCGGCTCTGGCGGAGCGGGCGGCCTGATCACGAACGGCTACACCACGCAGGCGGTGTTCAGCCTGAGGGTCGCGCAGGCGGAGGCCGTGGTGACGACCCCATGAGCGGGCCAGCGATCGGCACGTCGTTTCGTCCGCAGACCGATCCAGCATTCAACGGCAGGAGATCCTCCAACGGGCCGTCCGTCCAGCTCGCCAGGCTCCCGCGCCGGCGTCGGCCGGGCATGATCGCCCTCGCCGTCGCCCTCGTCGGGGTCGGCATCCTGGCCGGAGCTGCCGTCTACACCGCGACCAACCGCCGCGTCTCGGTCCTGGTGGTGACCGCCAACGTGCAGCCGGGGTCGGTGATCTCGGCCAGCGACATCGGCTCGGCCAGCGTGTCGGCCGGGCCGGGCGTGCAGGTGATCCCTGCGGCCCAGGCACAGCAGGTGATCGGCCAGATCGCGGGGACCGCGCTGCATCCGGGCATGCTGGTGACCGCGGCCGAGATCACCACGTTCCAGCCTCCCGCCCCTGGCCAGGTGCTCGTCCCGCTGCCGATGCGGCCAGCGGTGCTGCCCGCCAGCGGCCTGGCACCCGGCGATCATGTCCTGATCGTGCCGACGCCTGGGTCGCAAGGGCAGACGGGCAGCTCGGCGGGCGCGCCATCGATGCCCGCGCCCGTGGCAGGGGTGGTCGCAGCGGTGAGCGCCGGACCCGACGCCGACGGCTTCCAGGTGGTCGACGTCCTGGTCTCGGCCCGCGCCGGAGTCGATGTGGCCGAGCAGGCATCGACCGGCCAGATCGCCCTCATAGTGACGCGCCGGGGTGCCTGATGACGATGTACGCGCTCGTGTCGCCCGGCGGCTCGCCAGGGGTCACCACCACCGCGCTCGCGCTGGCGCTGACCTGGCCGCGTCCCGTCATCGTCGCGGAGTGCGATCCGGCGGGCGGCTCCGTGCTCGCCGGGCTGTTCGCCGGGCACCTGCCCGCGCCGCGCGGCCTGCTCGGGGTCGCGCTCGACACCGGCCAGGGAGCCGGGGTTGTCCCCGGCAACCTCACCGGCCACCTCGCGCCGCTCGATGACAGCGGAAGCAAGATGTTCCTGGCCGGCATCAACGATCCGCGCCAGGCGCCAGGGCTCGCGCCTTCCTGGCCGGTCATGGCGGCGACTCTGGCCAGCCAGCAGGCCGACGTGATCGCGGACTGCGGGCGCCTGGACGCGGGCCACGGGCAACCGCTCAGCGTGCTCGCCAGGGCGACCGCCGTGGTCATGGTGATGCGCCCGTCGCTTCGTCAGATCGCGGCCGCGCGGCCGAGGATCGACCTGGCGTTGTCGCTCATCGGCGGGCACGAGCGGCTTGGCGTGCTGCTCGTCGGCGAACGCGGTCCCGGTGGGGAGCGTGGTCACGCCGCCGGCGAGATAGCCAAGGCGCTCGGCGTGCCGGTGGTCAGCACGCTTCCTGACGACCCGCGGACGGCCGCGGTGCTGTCCGACGGCGTCGGCCGCCGATCGAGCCTGTCTGGCCGGCCGCTGATGCGCGCGGCGAGGACGGCGGGCCTCACGATGAGCCAGGCGGCGGCGCGCGCCAGCGTACCAGCGGCGATGCCGCCGACGGCGGGCCAGCCTGAGGTCACGGTCAGCGCCGGGGCCGGGGGCGCGCAGTGACCCGAGCAGGCGAGCGAGGCGCCCGGACGCGGGCTGGAGATGCCGCGTGACCGGGTTGCAGTGGCCGCCGGGTCCGGCCCAGCCGGCCAAGGCCACCAACGGCAACGGTCAGCGGGCCGCCGCCCAGGAAGACGAGCCGGGTGGGCAGGACGGTCACCCCGCCGCTTCGGACGCTCACGGTCAGCAGGCGGGACCTGACGCGCAGAACGGGTACCACGGCGCCTTCGGCGCCCAGAACGGTCGCCACGCAGCGTCGCCAGGGACGTTCCAGGCAGCGCCGTCAGCCCAGGCGGTGCTCGATCAGCCGCCGCCGGCGTGGCTGACGCAGCCCGGCCTGGCGCAGCCGCCACCGTCTGGCCCGGGTCTGCCTGGCCTAGGCCTGCCTGGCCCGGGCCTGCCCGGCCCGGGTCAGCCGTCACCGCCTGGCCTGGTCTGGCCGGCGCAGGCGGGTTCCTCGCAACCTGGCCTGGCTCAGCCGGTGCCCCAGGCCGGTGGCTGGCCGGCCAGGCAGCCTCAGCCGGCGGCGCCACCACGGCATCTTGCCGTGCCGGACTCGGTGCGCAGGGAACCGCCCGGCCTCACCGACGCCCGCCTGCTGGCCGGCGTGTCAGAGATCCTCACGACGGTCGCCGCCCAGCTACCCGACCGTGCGTCGCAGCAAGACGTGATGCCGCTGATCAGGAACGCCGCCATGGCCTGGACCCAGCGGCTGGTCAGGCAAGGCGCCGCGGTGCCAGCGCCTGCCGAGCTCGAGGCGCTCGCGCAGGCCGTGTATGACCAGCGCTACGGGCTCGGGCCGCTGGCCGCCTACCTGCGCGATCGTGACGTCGAGAACGTCGACGTCAACGGCTGCGACCGGGTGTGGGTGACCTACTCGACGGGCGAGCGGGTCGCCGCTCCGCCTATCGCCGCCAGCGACGAGGCCCTCGCCGACATGATCAGGACCTGGGCCACCCGCGGCGGGCAGACGGCGCGTGACTTCTCGGCGGCGACCCCGATGGTCAACGTCGGGCTCTCGGGCGGGGCGCGGCTGACCGGGACGATGTCCGTGACGCCCAGGCCGTGCCTGTCGCTTCGCAGGCACGGGCAGCTCAGCGTCACGATCGGCGATCTGATCAAGCTGGGAACGCTTGACCAGGTCACCGCCGCCTTCCTCGCGGCGGCCGTCAAGGGCCGCTGCAACATCATCGTCACTGGCGGCGTCAACGCCGGGAAGACCACCTTGCTCCGCGCGCTGGCCAGCGAGATCTCGCCCAGCGAGCGGATCGCCACGCTCGAGACCGAGTACGAGCTCTTCCTGCACGAGCGTGACCAGCATCCGGACGTGATCGCGTTCGAGGCCCGGGAGGCCAACTCGGAGGGCGCCGGTTCCGTGTCGCTGCACGACCTGATCGCCCACGCGCTGCGGCACAACCCGCACCGGATCCTGGTCGGTGAGGTCCGCAGGGGCGAGATCATGCCGATGCTCGAGGCGATGAACTCAGGCCAGGAGGGCTCGATGTGCACCATGCACGCGAACTCTCCGGTGGAAGTGTTCGACCGGATCCTCATCCTCGGCCTGCGCGGCGGGCTCGCCCTGACCGAGCGGGCGATCCACATCCTGGTGGGAATGGCGGTCGACCTGATCGTTCAGGTCCGCCGGAGCTATGACGGGCGCCGTACCGTCCGTTTCGTCTCCGAGATCCTTGAGGTCATGCCGCCCGGAGACACCGATCGCCCGGCGGTCAACCGCCTCTTCCTGCCGAATGGGCCTGGCGGCTGCGCGGTCCCCGCGCACACCCCGTCGCCGGCCCTGATGACCAGGCTCCAGGCGGCGGGATTCGCGCCGCACCTGCTCGACCAGCGGCCGCAAGCTCAGCCAGGCAACTGGGGAACCAGGTGAACCGATGATCATCTTCGCCGCCCTGGCCGGTGCGCTGATCGCCACGGGCGTCGTGCTGTTCGCGGCCGAGCTGACCCGCCGCGCGCCTGCGCCAGGTACGCCGCCCCGGCTATCGTCCCTGACGAACGGCCTTTCGAGCGGCGCGATCAGGCGCGGCGCGCTCGCGGTGGGGGCGGCACTCCTGCTGCTCCTGGTCACCGGGTGGCCGGTAGCCGCCCTGGCCGGAGCCGCGGCCGTCGTCTTCCTGCCGCGGGTGACAAGCAACCGCGCCAACAAGCAGCGCACGGCCATGCTCGAGGGGCTCGAGCAGTGGATTCGCAGGCTGGCCGACATGCTCACGGCGAGCCGCGGGCTGCAGGAGGCCCTGGAGGCCAGCGCCAAGTCCGCCCCGCACGCGATCGCGGCACCTGTGACGGCCCTGGCCAGGCGCCTGTCCGCCAGGGTCGGCACCGACGAAGCGCTGCGCGCGTTCGCCAATGAGATCAACGATCCGGCTGGCGACAGGATCGCGGCGGCGCTGATCATCGCCACCGGGCAGCGCGGCGGTGGCGTCCGTGGCGTGCTCACCGCCCTCGCCGAGATGCTCGCCCGCGACGTCGCGGCCCGCCGCGAGATCGAGGCGGACCGGGCGCAGCACCGGACCACGCTGCGCTGGGTCATCGCCTTCGTCGTCGGGTTCACCTTGTTCGCGATCTTGAATAAGTCGTACTCGGCGCCGTTCGGGACGCTGGCCGGCGAGGGAGTCCTCGCCGTGGTCGCCTTGCTCTACGCCGGCGGCCTGACCTGGCTGCACCGGCTTGGCACGATACCCGGGCCAGGCAGGTTCCTTGACGGGCCGGTGATCCTGCCTTCGGAGGCCGGCCCCATCGCCGCCGGCGCTCGGCAGCCGGCTGCCCGCCGCCGGGTCGGCTCGGGCTACGCACGCTACGGCGAGGCGGGCAACGCGATACGCGGTGGCCCATGAGCCTGCTCGTCATCATCCCCGGCGCGCTCGTCGGCCTCGGTGTCTTCATCCTGGTCAGCCACCTCGTGCCAGGGCGGCCGAGGCTTGACGCGGCGCTCACCAGGATCGCGGGCGCCGCGGCGCAGCACGCCGAGGTTCCGCCATTGCGGGCCATGTCGCGGCGACTCGTGGTCGTCGCGCCCTGGCTGCCCATACCCAAGGCCGACCTCGCGCTGCTCGGCCAGGACCAGGAAGGCTGGCTGGCCAGCAAGATTGCCCTCGGCCTGTCCGGGCTCGCGGTCATCCCGGTGCTGACGGTCATGGCCCTGAGCCTGGGGTACCGCCCGTCGCTGACCTTGCCCTTGGTCGCGTCGATCGCACTTGGCGCTGCGCTGTTCTTCGCGCCCGACCTGGTCACCAGGGTCAACGGCGCGGAGAAGCGGGCTGACTTCCGGCATGCCCTGTCCAGCTACCTGGACCTGGTGTCACTTGAGCGCGGCGCGGGTGCCGGGCCGACCGAGGCGCTTGAGGCGGCCGCGCAGATCGGCGGTGGCTGGGCATTCGCCAGGATCGCCGGCGCGCTCGCCGACGCGAGGAAGGCGAGCAGGCCGCCGTGGGAGGGCCTGGCCTCGCTGGCGGAGCAGACCGGCGTCTTCGAGCTCGCGGATCTCGCCGAGATCGCCGAGGTGGCGGGCAGCGAGGGGGCGCGCATCCTGCAGACCCTCAACGCGCGAGCCGAGTCCATGCGCGCCCAGGCGCTCGCAGCGACCCGCGCGAAGGCCGGCTCGCGCAGCACCACCATGGTCGTCCCGATCGCGATGCTCGCGTCGGGCTTCCTTGTCCTGCTGATCTTCCCGGTCATCTACCGGGCATTCGGCTAGTCCCGACAACAACTATAAAAGCGGTTATTTATCACAAAGGGAAAAGGAGCAAGCTAATGGGAACTATCTGGCTCACCGCCAGCTACGTTGGCGAGCAGGTCCGCCGCAGGCTGCGCGCGGTCCTCCGGGACAACTCAGAGCGCGGCGCGCTCTCGCTGGAATGGATCGTGATCGCGGTCGCCCTGTTCGTGGCCGCTACCGCCGCCGCCGTCATTTTCTCGAAAGCCGTTACTTCGTATACGAGCCAGCTCCCCTAGCGTGCGACCAAGCATCCCGCGCGGACTGGTTCCGCCAGGTCGGCGCCGTCCGGTCACGCGCAGGCCGGCGCGCCGCCGGTCCGAGCGGCTCTCACCGGGCGGAGGGCGATCGGTCACGGGCGGGTCAGCCCGCCGGTCAAGCCTGCGCGGCGACATCGGCGCGCTGACGCTCAGCTACGTGATCGTCTTTCCGGTGTTCCTGGTCGGCATCATGACCATCGTCCAGGTGTCGGTCTGGTACCTGGCCAGGCAGGCGGCCCTGGCGGCGGCGCGCCACGGCGCGGACGTGGCCAGGACCGCCAGCCCGCCGCCGGGGTCAGGGGCGGCAGCAGCGGTCGCCTTCGCCACATCGGCGGCGTCAGGCGTCCTGCTCAGCCCGCGCGCCTCGGTCCGGATCGGCGCGGACCATACCGTCACGGTGACGGTCACCGGCCGGGCACCATCCCTGGTGCCCGGCCTGCCCTTGAACGTAAGCGAGGTCGTCACCGCTCCGGTCGAGCGGTTCGTGGCCACCGGGCCGCTCACGGCGCCAAGCTGGAGGCGCCGGTGATCACTGTCACCAAGCGATGGCGCGCGGTGAGCCGGGCTCGGCCCGACGCAGGCAACGCGGCGCTTGAGCTGATCATTCTCGCCCCAGTCATCCTGTTCCTCATCGGGTTCGTTATCGCCGCGGGCCGGACGACGCTCGCGCAGGGATCGGTGGCTGCCGCCGCCCGCGACGCCGCGCGGCAGGCGTCGATCGCGCTCAGCGCGAGCCAGGCGCGACAGGAGGCCGAGTCGACCGCCCGGGCGGCGCTGAGCGGCGACGGGCTGCGCTGCAATCCCACCGTGACCGTGAACCTGGCCGGCTTTGACGTACCGGCTGGACAACCGGCGAACGTGAGCGCGACAGTCACCTGCACGGTCCGCCTCTCGGACCTGCTCGTGCCCGGCATGCCAGGGTCTCGGACCTTGCGGGCGACCTTCACCTCGCCGCTCGATCCCTTCAGGACCAGGGCACTCGGCGAGCCCGATCGGCAGGGCATGTGGTGATGTCACAGCCCCGTCACACCCACGGCGGCACGATCACGTGTCAGCTAGTCAGACGATAGGAGCCGGGATGCGACATCGGAGCACGTCGTCACCCGAAGGCGACGGCGACCGCGGTTCGCTGACGCTGATGCTCGCCGTCATGATGGTGGCGCTGCTGGTGCTTGGCGGCCTGGTCATCGACGGTGGCCGCAAGCTGAACGAGGCGGAGAACGCCTACGCCATCGCCCAGGAGGCGGCCAGGGCCGGAGCGGGTCAGGTGGACACGTCCACCGCCTACGGCTCGGGCGTGTTCCGAGTGGATCAAGCGCAGGCGATCACGGCGGCCAGGGAATACCTGGCGAGCGCGGGCTACACGGGCTCGGTGAGCGCGGTCGGCGCGGACGGCATCCGGGTAAGCGTGACCGTCACCGAGCACACGGACGTCCTGTCGCTGATCGGGATCGACACCATGACATCGACAGGGACCGCCGTCGCGTCCCTGGTCTCTGGCGTGACTGGACCAGGATCGTGAGGCGGCACCGGGTCGGGATGGTCATCCGCGGCCTGATCGCCCTGCTCACCTTGGTGGCGCTGGCCGTCGGGCTGCCAGTGCTGCTCTACCGGCTCGGCGGCTCCCCGATTCCTGCCCACGTGCCGTCCTGGCACCGCGTCACGTACCTGCTGATGCACAAGGACAACGGCAGCCTTTTCCTCGGGGCGGTCAGGGACGTCTCTTGGCTGGCCTGGGCCGCCTTTGTGATGGCGGTGCTTGCGGAGGCCCAGGCCGCGCTGCGAGGCAGGCAGGCTCCGCGGCTGCGCCTTGCGGGCGTGCAAGGCGTAGCGAGCCGGCTGGTCGCGGCGGTTGCCCTCACCTTCGCCGCCCCGGCCGTGCTGGCCGTCGCGGCCGCGCCGGCCATGGCGGCCACCGCCCATCCCGCGACGCCACAGGCACCGAGGGGGCCAGCGATGAACTCCGCACATCAGTTCACAGGAGCGACAACCGAGTCCAGCGTGGTCGTGGTCCAGCCCGGCGACTGCCTGTGGATGATCGCGCAGCGATACCTGGGCTCTGGCGAACGATTCACCGCCATCGTCCGCCTCAACCTCGGGCACGCCATGGGTGACGGAGAGGTATTCACCGATCCGTCGGTCATCCGGCCCGGCTGGCACCTGCGGCTGCCCGCCGCGGGCACCGGGCACGGCGCCACCGCGCCTGGTCAGGTTAACGGGGACCGAGCCGACGGTCGTGAGCACGCCGCGGACAGGAACAGGCCGGTCCGTCATGACTCGTCGGGCACGCACGATGGCCATCCGTCCGCGGACCCGCGCTTCCACCGCCCGCACCGATCCGCCGGCCGCGCCGTCGAGCCAGCCGTAACGCTGGGCGCCACGCCAGGTGCCTCGGGGTCTGACGCTTCGCGGCCGCCCGGGCAGGGCGCGGGCACCGTGGTGAACTCGGGGCAGCATCAGCAGGCACTGGAGTTGGAGCTGTTCACCCTGGGGATGCTGGCCGGTGGTGCGCTGGCGAGCCTGGAGCGGCTGCGGCACCGCCAGCGCCAGCACCGCGGGCCAGGCCGCAGGATCGCGCTGCCGCGGGACGAGGATGGCAGGCGCATCGAGAGCAAGCTGCGGGCCGCCGCCAGGTCGGCCCTGGCCCGCTGGGAAGGCGCTGGCGCCGGCGATGACGCGGACGACGCCGGCGACGCCGACCCGATCGCCGTAACCCCATTGCCGGCCACGCTGGCAGACGCGCTGCGTGATCTGGGCGAGGCGATCGCCGCGAGCGGCGATCCGCTGCCGCCGATCGTCGGCGTCCACCTGACGGCGACCGCCATGGACGTGCTGCTTTCCGCGCCGGCCGCCGGCCCGCCGCCGGCGCCGTTCACCATCGCCCCAGCCCGTCAGGCGATGTGCTGGACTGTCGACCTTGGCTACCCGGAGGACTGTCGGCCAGCGCCGCTCACTCCGGGCGAAGTCGGTGACCTGCTACCTGGCCTGTTCACGGCCGGCGCGACCGACAGCGGCGGGTACCTGCTGCTCGATCTGGAGGCCATGCGGGTCACCTGCTGCGACGGCCCTGACGATCTCACCGATCGGCTGCTCGTGACCGCGGCGACCGAGATGGCGTCCAGCCGCTGGAGCGGCTGGTATGACCTGATCCTCGTCGGCTGCGACGAACTGGACATTCTGGGGCGCGCCGAGCTGTGCGGCGATCTGGATGACGCGCTCGACCTGCTCGACGCGCGAGCCAGGGCGGTCGACTCGAGGCTGAGCGACGGTGGCCCCCCGGACGTGCGAAGCCGTCGGCTCACGGACCCCGAGGACGAGGACTGGGGACTGGCCCTGCTGATCAGCCGTTCGCAGCCGACGCCGGACCAGATGACGCGGCTGCTCGAGCTGGCCGATGGCCCCGGCGGGATCGCCGCTCTGGTTGCCGGGGACACTCAGGCCGACAACGGCAAGGTCGCCCCCGCCCTCTTCCAGCTTGAGGCGGACCCGGACCATCCCGAAGAGATCATCGCCACGGTCAGCATCGCCGATCTGGGCTCCGACCACCAGATCACCGTGTGGCCGCAGACCCTGACCATTGCCGAGTACGAGGCGCTCGCCGGGGTCTTCGCGACCGCCGCTGACGTCGCCGACGTCGATCCCAGCGCAGACCCGTACCGCGACCTCGCTGGACCACCGTGGGTCAGGCTGTCGGCCGCGCCTGTCGGCCCGGCCGACGACGATGAGCCGTGGGTCGCGGACTACGCCCGGCCGGAGTACGCGGACTCCGACCGACAAGCACCCGACTGGGATGGTCCGGCCGGCTACGGACGACCTGGCCAGCCGGCCGGACCTTGGCGCCATCCGGGTTCGGTCGGCTCGCCGGGCCCGCGTGCGCTGGGTTCGCCTGGGCTGGGTTCGCCGGCGCTGGGTTCGCCTGCGCGCGGCATCGACATCAAGGTTCTCGGCCCGGTCGAGGTCGCCGGCGCGGCCGAGCCGCTGCAGCCCAAGCAGGCCGAGCTCGTGCTCGCACTGGCGCTGCACGCTCCGGTCGGCCTGTCCAACTCGGCGCTGTGCACCCTGCTCGGGGCCGACGAGGATCATCCCCGGCCGTCCGACTCGGTTCGCCAGCTCATCACGCGGACCCGCCGCCGCCTCGGGCAGGCCCCGGACGGTCAGGAGTACGTCATCCACTTGGGTAGCGGCATCTACGTGCTGCACGCCGACGCTCGCCTCGACTGGACGGCGTTCAGCGCGCTGGCCGCTCGGGGCCGGGCCGACGCTAACGCGGCAGACCTGCACGCGGCGCTCGCGATGGTCAGGGGTCAGCCGTTCGCCGACTGCTACCACTGGTGGATCGACGTCAGCCTGGTCGAGACCATCAGGGCGGAGATCGTCGACACCGCGGAGTTGCTCGCGAACCTGGAGCTCACGACGGGAGACCCGCGCGCGGCGGCGTGCGCGGCCCGAGCCGGGCTCGCGGCCGAGGCGGCCTCCGAGCAGCTGTGGCGGGCGCTGATGTGCGCCGAGCACGACTCGGGAAACCTCGACGGCGTGACCGCCGCGTGGAACGGCTGCCTGGACGCCATCTCGGAGATCGCGCCTGGCGCCGATCCGCACCCCGACACCGAGCGGCTGTACCGCCAGCTCACCAGGATGGCCGTGCCCGCCGGCCTGCGCCACTAACGCCGCTGACGCTATGGCGCGAGCGTCGCGCTGATCCCGGTGGTCGTGGCGCCGGGCGCGACGGTGACTATTGTCGCCGTGGCCATCGAGTTCGCGTCCTGCCACCATTGGGTCGCATAGCCGGTACCGCCGCATCCGGAGGCGAACTCGACCCGGTATCGTCCTGGCACCACGCCGCCGATCGAGTACGTGCCCGCAGCCGAGGTCACGGCCAGGACAGGGCGGATGGCCGGGACTGCCCGATGGGCAGGAACGGCCGCGCGGACCGGAATCGCGGTCACGCAGATCCCGGCGACAGGCGCACTTCCCGCGTTCGTCACCGTCCCTGAGACCGACCCGTCAGGAACGCCCCTGCCGTCCACGCCCCTGGCCATACGGCCGGCCGATACCCTGGCGAGCACTGCCTGCGGCGCCAGGTCCGGCGCCCCAGGAACCGGGCCTGGCGTGCAGGCCGCGAACAGCACGCGGTATGTTCCCTGCGCCATGCCGCGCAGCACGTAGCCACCGTCAGGGCCGGTCTGCGAGATGTCCACGATCCCGCCGCCGGTCACCGGGTAGGCGGTCACGCAGACCCCGGCCGCGGGGATGTTGGCCGCGCCGATGGTCAGCCTGCCTGACAGCGACCCAGCCGGGCCTAGCGCGGCGTTCACGCCGCTCGTGGTACCGGGAGCGGCCACGTAGACGCCGGTCCGGACCTGGGGTGCGGGTCCGGACCACCCGCACCCGAAGGCCACCGAGTAGGTTCCCTTGCCTCCCATGCCGCCGATGCGATACCCGCCGTCACGCTCCGTGCCGACCTCGTTGACCTGGTTCACGGCGAACTGCATATTGGGGTTGGCTGGGTCGAAGTCCAGTACAGACACGCAGGTGTCGCGGATCGGTCGACCCGTAACCCGGGACGTGACCCGGCCGGTTATGAACCCGCCCGCCGTCACCGCGATGTTAATGCCGGTAGTTACCCGCCCAGTGACGACCGGCACCGGCCGCGCGGTCGCCGGCCCGGTCGCATCCGGATACCACTGGGTGCCGAACTTCCCCCGGTTGCACTTGAATACCCTGATCACGTACCTCCCGGCCGGCAGGCCGGTTATCCGGTAGCGACCCTTTCGCGGGAACATCTCGGTACCGCCAAGGGCGCGGAACGCGGCGGTCCCGCCTCGCGGATAGGCGACGACGCAGGCGTTCTTGTCCTCGTTGACGCCATGTTCAGTGACCGCGCCGCTGATCGATCCTGATGGCCCCATGACCGCGCTCACGCCCGTGGTGACCGTGCCTGAACCCACCCAGACCGAGACCGGCTCCCCGTCCGAGGTCCGGAACCACCGGCTCGCCAGGTTCTCGGTACCACAGGCGAAGAACATCACGTCGTACCGGCCCGGCCACATGTTGCCGATCTCATATGACCCGCTGGTCTCGACCGCGCCGGACTGCGAGTCGAAAGCCGCCAGCAGCCGCGCCACCATGTTCGTGCTCACGAACGGGCCGCTGAGCTGCACCGGGTCGACGCAGACGTCCGAAAGCGGATGACCCGAGGAGTCGGTCAGCGTGCCCGTGAGCGTGCCGCCCGGCTGCATCACCGCGTCGATGCCCGTGACCGACTGGCCGACCTGCACCCGCACGGCCGCCCCGCCGACCAGGTCCGCGCTGCCCGGGTAGGCCTGCGGCGCGTAGCTGCCTGAGTTGCCGCAACCGCCGATGAACCCCACGTGATACCGCCCCGGAGCCAGCCCGGTGAACGTGTAGGAGCCGCTCGCATCGGTCATCGTGGGCGGCGCGTTACCGATAGCGACGCATATACCGGCGAGCGCCTGGTGGTCAGGGCCGGTCACCACGCCGCTGAGCCGCGCCGCGGGCAGCAGGAACAGCGTCACGGTGAGCGTCCGGCCGACCCGGACGGTGACGGTCCGCCGCGAGTAAATGTAGTCACCGCGGGCACCGCAGCCTGGGCCGATCTGAACTTGGTACCGGCCGCCGGGCAGGCCGGAGAAGCGGAACGTCCCGCGGCGGCCGGTGTGGGTGTGGCCGGTGACCTTGTGCGCCGCGCCGAGCCCGGTCAGCCAGACGCACACGCCAGGCAGGCGCCGCCCGGAACGGTTCTTGAGCCTGACCGTCCCGTCAATTGCCCCGCGCGCGTTCGGCGCGAAGGTCCACTGGGTCCGCGCCTTCCGGCTACGGGTCTGGAACGGGGGTGCCAGGCTACTTCGCAGCGCCAGCCGCCAGCCGAGCGGCGGCGTGCCATAGCTGCCGCGAGGCATGGCGGCCGCTGTGGCCGTGCCCAGCGCTGGCAGCACCAGCTTCGGCTGGCCCGCTGACGAAGAGGTGGTGGCCAGCGCCGGGTGGGACATCGCCTGGCCGCCAGGGGGAGCCGCGGCGCCGGCAGGTGCCAGGGCAGTCAGCGACAGGAATGACGCGGCCGCACAGCCAATGGCGACCGCGGCAGGCACGCGACGATACCCTAAGTACACGATATGACGTATAGCATTCACGGTAATGGTGTCGCCAGGGGAGCTTGGCGAAACTAGGCTGACCTGCGCAAACAGGGCCTAGATGATCATGTCAGACCCCACGTCCAGACGGGCCTGAGAGGCCCCATGCCGGGCTAGCGCTTACCCTTATGTCCTGCTGCACCCTGATGGGTAAGCGTTTCACTTCGCGGGGGTGACGGCTACCATGACGCAATGGCGCTCTGTTCAGCGTACCGGCTCGCTCGGTGGCCCGTTCGAGTGCTGGGAACCGAT
>JASIBM010000194.1 GCA_030045175.1 Streptosporangiaceae bacterium
CAGCCGGTTCTGGGAGTTCCAGTGGACCGAGTTCGGGATCTTCCTGGCCGCAGCGCTGCTGCTCACCGGGTTCTGCGTCTGGTGGATCAGGCGCCGTCGCCTGGCCTGATCCGCAATTCAGCTCGGGAAAAGCCTTCGCCCTGATCCAGATCGCCGCGCCGAACTGGATCAGGGCGGAAGACTGTCAGTACCCGCCCATAGCATCATCGCTATGACTTGGGGTAGTCGAACTAGAGCAAGAAGTCCGAGTGTGGCTGAAGGAGCATGAGAACGGCTGAATACGGCTGGCTTGCGCGGGCAGCGCGCTCACTGCACGCCGGCCGCGAGGCCGGCTAGCGCGGCGACTACCAGGGTGCCCAGCGAGAGCAGGTTGTAGCCGCCCTCCTGGACGGCCACGACCGGACCGAGGGCGCCGATCAGCTCGCCGGCCCGGCGGTAGCCGTCCGCGGAGATCTCCAGCGGGCTCTCCGGATCGGCGGCAGCCGCGTCCACGCCCAGCGATACCACCACCGCGTCACAGCCGCGTTCGGCCACATCGGCGCAGATCACTTCCAGGGCGGCAAGCCAGCCGGCGTCGCCGGTTCCCTGGGCGAGCGGCATGTTCCGGTTCGCGCCGGTGCCGTCGCCGGCCCCGCGCTCGTCAGCGAACCCGGCGTAGTGCGGGAACCAGCCCGCCCCGGGATCGACGTGCACGCTGCCGTAGTAGACGTCGGGCCGTTGGTAGAAGATCGCCTGGGTGCCGTTGCCGTGGTGGGCGTCGATGTCGACGATCGCGACCCGGCCGGCGCCCGCGTCCCGCAGCGCCTGCGCGGCGATGGCCGCGTTGTTCAGGTAGCACGACCCGCCGTATCCGGCCGGGCCGGCGTGATGGCCGGGCGGGCGGCAGAGCGCGTATGCCACGGGCGCTCCGCTGGCGACCAGGCCGGCCGCGGTCAGCGCGGCGTCGGCCGCGGCCTTGATCGCCTCCCAGCTACCAGGGCCGATGAGCGTCATCGTGTCGTAGCAGAACCGGCCGGCCCGCGCGTGCACGGCGGTCGGCGAGCGCGGCGGCAGGCCGGCCAGCATGCCGGGCGTGGGGAACACATAGGGCACCACCCTGGTCCTGCCGTAGCTGGCCGGGTACCCGCTGGCCTCCCAGCGCGACCACACCGTGGCCAGGTGCTCGACAAGTTCGGCGTCGTGCACGGCGAGCAGGGGCGCGTCGCCATGCGGTCGCGCGTCCGTCACGGCGGCGCCAGCGGCGGTGAGCGCGTCAAGCAGCACGCTCGCCCGCTGCCGGACCTCGGTGCCCGGCTCCCACACGCCAAGCCAGACTTCGCCGGCCGGGTCGTGCCGCAGGCAGTCCGCACTCCACACGACCGGCAGCCCGGCGATCATGCCTTTCATGATCGCGGACGTTTCTCAGTTGTAGCAACTGACGCGCGTCCACGATCATGGTGCTGTGACTCGGGTAGCCGATCTGGGCATCAGGATTGGCATCCTGCCAAGCGGGCGGACCGCATCAATAGTGGATGTACCCGGCGTAGGAGTGGGCCATGCCACGGTCTGGCGGGACGAGCCGCCACCGCCTGCCGGGCGCGGTATCGCCCGGACCGGGGTCACGGTCATCGATCCCGGCGGCAACATGTTCCGCAGCCCGGTCCCGGCCGGCGGCGCGGTGCTCAACGGCGCGGGTGAGTGCACCGGATTCCTGACCGTCGCCGAGTGGGGGATGGTCGAGACGCCGATCTTCCTGACGTCGACCATGCAGCTCGGCCGGGTCTACGACGCGGCGTGCGAGCTGCTGATGGAGGAAGAGGCGGGGATCGGCGCCGACGACGTGATCATCCCGGTGGTCGCCGAGTGCGACGACAGCTTCCTGTCCGACACGCGCCGGATGCAGGTGAGCGTGGCGGACGTGCGGGCCGCGCTCGGCGCGGCCAGGGCTGGCGCCGGCGGGCCGGCGCCAGCCGAGGGCGCGGTGGGTTCCGGCACCGGAATGAGCTGCCTGGGCTTCAAGGGCGGGATCGGCTCGGCCTCTCGGGTGGTGCCGTCCGGGCACGTGACCGGCGTTCTCGTGATGTCAAATTTCGGCAGCCAGGAGCGCCTGACCATCGACGGCGTGCCGGTGGGCAGGCTACTGCCGCCGTTCGCCGACCAGGCCAGCTCGGCCGGCTCGGTCCCGCCAGCCGGGTCGTGCATCGTGGTGGTGATCACCGACGCGCCGCTTGACTCGGCGTCGTGCGCCAGGCTGGCCAGGCGGGCGGGGCTCGGCCTCGCGCGGACCGGGTCGACGGGCCATCACGGCAGCGGGGAGATCTTCCTCGCCCTGGCGACCGGGCTGCGCGGGCCGCGAGGCGCCGGGCCGGGTAGCGGCGCGGGGCGAGGTGACCGGCCCGAGCCGGTACCTGGCCGGCTGCTCGACCCGTTTTTCGATGCCGTGGTCGAGGCGACCGAAGAGGCCGTCCTTAACAGCATGCTCGCCGCCCCGACCGTGACCGGCAGGGACGGCCACGTCTCGCGCGGCCTGCCCGCCGACCAGGTCAGGGCCCTGCTAACTGCCGCAGGCCGCATTTAGCGCCGGATTGTGACATTTCGGGGGCTGTGCGGCTCAGCCCGCTTGGGATAGCCTGCGCTCTCATGCCGGGATCGTGAGATTGACCCTGGTGGCTTCGCCCGGAGGCGTCAATGATGGTGCAAAGGGTTCCAGGGGTTAGCTCCGAGAGCGAAGGTGACATAGCGTGAGAGTCAGTACCAAGGTCCGCCTCGTCGCCGCCATGGCGGGAATCGCTCTCGTCGCCACCGCCTGCGGTGGCGCCTCCGGCAGCGGGTCGAGCCAGCAAGGCGAGATCTTCCGGCTTGGCAGCGCGTCGAGCATCGACTCGCTCAACCCGTTCGTCGCCTTCCAGGGCGATTCCTACGTGACGTTCGAGTACATCTACCCATTCCTCGACCAGTACAACACCAAGCTTCAGATCGTCGGTGACTTCGCCCGTAGCTGGCAGGAGTCGCCGAACGGCAAGACCTGGACCTTCCACACCCAGCCAAACGCCAGGTGGTC
>JASIBM010000195.1 GCA_030045175.1 Streptosporangiaceae bacterium
ATCCGCGTTGCCGGGGACGAACTCGACCAGGCCATCATCAACTTCGCGAGGAAGAAGCACCGGATCCTGCTGGGCGAGCGGACGGCCGAGAACCTCAAGATCTCGATTGGCTCGGCGCTCCCCGTACCCGATGAGCCGCCGGTCGAAATCCGCGGCAGGGACCTGGTCAGCGGCTGGCCGAAGACCACCGAGATAACCGCCGAGGAGATTCGCAGCGCGATCGAGGAGCCGCTCAGCGTGATCATCGATGCCGTCACGGCCACGCTTGACAAGTGCCCACCCGAGCTCGCCGGGGACGTGATGGATCGCGGGATCGCCCTGACCGGCGGTGGCGCCTTGCTGCGCGGACTGGATGAACGGCTGCGTGAGGAGACTGGCCTGCCTATTCACATGGCTGACAACCCGCTGGACTCGGTCGTGCTGGGAGCTGGCCGGTGCGCGGATGAATTCGACACTCTCGGCCAGATCCTGCTGTCTGAAGCCAGGCGCTGACTGCGGTGCGTGACACCCGGCGCACGCGCACCGTCCTCGCCGCGCTCCTCGTCGTCGCGTTGGCGTTGATCGCCAACGACTACCTCGGCGGATCAGCGTTGCTGCGCGCTACCGGCGGCATCGTGTTCGGTACGGCAGAACGAGGCATAAGCTCGGTGACCCAGCCAGTCGCAGGTTTCCTCGCGCGTGGCGTTGGGCCAGCCGGGTCGAGTAGCCAAGTACAGGCGCTGGAGCGCCAGCTGACCGTGCTCCGCGCCCAGCTCAGCAGCGAGCAGCTAAGCAGGACAGAGTACGCGCAGCTAGTGAAGTTGCTACGCCTGGATGGCCGGGGCCGCTATCAAATCGTGGCGGCTAACGTCATCGCGGTTGGCCAGGGATACGAACAGGCCGTCACTCTCAATGTCGGCAGCGCAGACGGAGTTCATCCGGATGAGACCGTGCTCAACGGGGCCGGACTCGTCGGCACTGTCACCGACGTGAGCCCGTGGACGTGCACCGTCTTGCTCGCGACCGACGCGACAGCGGTGGCTGGCGTCCGGCTGGTGGGCAGCGGTCAATTGGGCTGGGTGTACGGCGCGGGTCCGAGCCTGCCCGGACTGCTGCGGCTGCGCGTTCTCGCCCCGAGCAGCACGCTCCTGCCGGGGCAGCAGCTTGTCACATCCGCATCGGTCCGCGACCGGCCCTACGTGCCCGGCGTGCCCGTCGGCGTCGTCGCTAGCGTCGAGCCCAGTGCGGGCGCGCTTACCCAGACCGCCCTGGTGCGACCGTATGTCGACTTCGCCGCCCTCGACGTCGTCGGCGTGGTGGTCGCGGGAGACTGACATGCGGCGTGTTGTGGCATGTGCGGTGGTCGCGTTCCTTGCGGCCATGCTTCAGCTCACGTTCGTGGACAGGCTTGCGCTGCCCGGCGGGGCTGTCCCTGATCTCGTCCTTGTCGTCGTTATCGCGCTTGGCCTGGCGCACGGCCCGGCCACAGGCATGCTGGCCGGGTTCTTCGCCGGACTTGACCTGGATCTGGCACCTCCCGCTAGTCACCTGATCGGCGCGTCGGCGCTCACGTTCTGCCTGCTCGGCTACGGCTGCGGGCGCCTAACGGACAGGCACGGCCGGTCGCCTGTACTGCTCGTCGTCGCCGCCGCGGTCGCCGCCGCGATCGGGGAAGCGCTGCAAGCGACAATTGGCATCATCGGCGATCCCGGGGTCACCTTGTCTGCGGTGCGTCAGGTGCTGCCGACTGCCGTGTCGTATGACGTCCTGCTCACCCCTGCGGTGCTTGTCCTAGTGACCCTTGGCGGATCCGCGCGACCGCGACGCGGGCTGGCTGAACCCAGGTCAGGAAGCGCGCTAGCCGGCCTGGCACCGGCGCGTCTGGCCAGCCCGGCCACGCGAATCCCCGCGGCTATATTCCGGAGCAGCTCCGCCCAGCACGGCGGCCCCCAACCCGGCCATCGCGGCGGGCCGGCCCGCCTGCACATGAGCGCGTCGCGGCGGCGCGGCCGTGTCAGCCACAGCAAAGGGCTCCGGTGAGCAGGCCATCGCGCTGGCGCCTGGCCGGGCTATCCGCGCTCGCCATCGCGCTGCTGATTGTCCTGGATTCCAGGCTCTGGTACCTGCAAGTCCTAACCGGAAAAGGCTACGCCAAGCTGGCCAGTCAGGAGCAGGTCAGGACCGTCGTGATACCCGCGGTTCGCGGGCAGATCCTTGACGACACCGGCAGCGCCCTGGTGGCGAACAACGCCTCCCTCGTGGTCACGGTTAACCCGACGGTGCTGGCCAGGCAGAGCGACGGCGGCAGCGCCGAACTGCGGCGGCTCGCGGCGCTACTGAACATCAGCCAGCGGCAGATGAGCGAGCGGCTCAGGTTGTGCACCGCCGGGGTATCGCAGCCCTGCTGGGCGGGCTCGCCCTATCAGGCCATCCCGGTCGACCAGGACATACCCGAGCGGGTCGGCGTGCAGATCCTGGAGAGCCAGCGGCTGTTTCCCGGGGTAACCACTGCGGTGCAGTCGGTCGTCAGCTATCCCGCAGGACCGAGCGCCGCGCAGGTGGTGGGCTACCTCCAGCCGATCACCGCACAAGAGGAACGGCAGCGCCACCTGACTCTCACCGGTTATGCCGGTGCTGACCTCGTCGGGCAATCCGGCCTGGAAGCGCAGTACGACTCGGCCCTCCGCGGCATTCCTGGAACGCAGCAGGTGATCGTCGATGCCGCGGGCACCGTGACAGGAGCGGTCACGACTGCCCGGCCCGTGGCCGGAGACGACCTTGTGACCAGCATCAACGCGCAGGTGCAGGCCGACACGCAGAGCGCGCTCGCGAACGCGATCCAGATGGCCCACGCTGAAGGCAACCTGGGCGCGACCACCGGCGCGGCCGTGGTCATGACCACGACCGGCCGGGTAATCGCGATGGCCAGCTACCCGTCGTACAACCCGAGCGCCTGGACGCGCGGCATCTCGGAGCGGCAGTACCGGGAAATCTTCGGCCCGGCTCACGGCGAGCCGATCCTGAACCGGGCGACCCAAGGCGAGTACGCACCAGGCTCGACCTGGAAGGTAACCACTACCGCCGCGGCGGTGTCGGCAGGCTACAGCCTGTATGGCAGCTACGACTGTCCTAGCGCTGTCGACGTCGGCGGCCGGATCTTCAACAACGACTTTCCTTCATCAGGGGCGATAAGCCTGCACACGGCGCTCGTCGAATCCTGCGACACGGTCTTTTACCAGCTCGCCTATGACATGTGGCTGCGTGACGACCCGAAGGCGAACGTGGTCACGAGCGCCCGCGCGCCGGTGCAGCCGATGCAGAAGATGGAGCTGGCCTGGGGATTCGGCAAAGTCACCGGGATTGACCTGCCGGGTGAGTCGGCCGGCACGGTGCCGACCCGCGCCTGGCTGTATCACTTCTACCGGCAGTACAAGAGCACCTGGTGCAAGTACGGCAGGCAGTACGGCTCGTACGTGCAACAGATCGAGTACCAGGACTGCCGCTACGGCAACGTCTGGGAGCCTGGCCAAGCGGTGGACGCCGCCATCGGCCAGGGTTACGTGACCGTCACCCCGCTCCAGCTCGCCAGGGCGTACGCGGCGCTCGCCAATGGCGGCACCCTGTACAGCCCGCGCATCGGCGAGGCGCTGGTCCGGCCGGACGGGCGGCTGGTGCGCAGGATCGTCCCGCCCGTCGTGGGCCACCTGCCCGTGGCCAAGTCAGTCCTGGCCTACATCAGGAACGCCCTGGCCGACGTGGTCACGCAGGGCACCGCCGCGCCCGCCTTCGTCGGCTTCCCGCTGGACAAGGTGTGCATCGCGGGGAAGACAGGAACGGCCCAGGTCGCGGGCCGACTCGCGACCTCGGTCTTCGCGTCGTACGCGCCATGCGCTCATCCCAGGTACGTCGTGGTCATGATGATCCCGGCCTCCGGCTACGGCGCTGACGTGTCGGCGCCGGCCGTGCGCCAGATCTGGGACGGGATCTTTGGTCTCGAGGGCCATCGAGCCGCACTGCCCGGCGGGCGGCTGCCGTCCGCCCTTCCCCGCGTTCTCGGTTCTGGCGGCGGAACCCCCCAGGGTGCCGCAAGAGGGACGCGATGAGCGCGAGTCGCAGCGGGCCAGGCCTGGTATTGCCTCCCCTTCCTGGTCTTCCTCCTGTCCGGCGCCTTCGGGGCCCCGGACCGCGTCGCCGCGGTCTGCTTGCCCGGGCACTGCGACGGCTGGCGCCAGTGCGGCAGTTCGACCCGATCCTGACGCTGGCGGTGCTCGGGCTAGGCCTGGCTGGCGTCATCCTCGTGTGGTCGGCGAGCCAGGCCGCGCTGTCGCAGGCCGGCGCCGACCCGCGCACGTACCTGCAAAAGCAGCTAATCAACCTGGTGATCGGCCTGATCCTGATGTTCGCCGTCGGACTGCTTGGGCTCCGGAGGCTGCGCGCGTACTCGCCGGCAAGCTACGTCGCCGCCCTGCTCGGCCTCATCGCGGTGCTCAGCCCGCTCGGCACCTCGGTCAACGGCGCGCGCGCCTGGATCTCGTTGCCTGGCGGGTTCGCGGTGGAGCCGTCAGAGTATGCCAAGCTAGGCCTTGCCCTGGTGGTGGCCAGGATCCTCAGTGACGGGCGGACCGCGGACCAGCGGCCACGGCTTCGTCGCATCGCGTTCGCGCTCGCCTGCGCCGCACCGGTCATAGTGCTCGTGACGGCCGAGCCTGCCCTGGGCGTAGCGGTCCTGCTAGTGGTCATGCTCGTCGGCCTGATCGTGCTCTCCGGCACGCGGCTGCGCTGGCTGGCCGTTCTCGGCGGCGCCGCCGGCGGCAGCGTACTCGCCGTATGGCGGATGCACCTGCTCAAGCCCTACCAGCTGCACAGGCTGACTTCTTTCATCAGCCCTTCCGCCGATCCGACGGGCGTCGGCTACAGCGCCGCGCAGGCGAAGATCGCGATAGGGTCGGGCGGCATGTACGGCCAGGGCCTGTTCCACGGCCTGCTGGTCGCCGGAAATTTCGTGCCCGAACAACAGACCGACTTCATCTTCACCGTGGCGGGCGAGGAGCTCGGGTTCGTCGGCGCGACCGCGATCATCGTGCTGCTCGGCATCGTCATCATCCGCGCGCTGATTATCGCGACCCGTGCCGACGATCAATTCGGCATGCTGCTCGCCGGGGGAATAGCGATCTGGTTCACCGTGCAATCCTTCGTCAACATCGGCATGACCACGGGCATCGTGCCCGTGACCGGCCAGCCGCTGCCGTTCGTGTCCTACGGCGGCTCAGCGATGTTCGCGGACATGATGGCCGTCGGCGCTCTGCAAGCAATCCATGCGTGCCGGGCGCACGAGCGTCGCGCTTACATCCCGGGCATGCGGGAGACTTGGAGACCAGGCCAGAGCCACGGGAACCAGATGACCAGCGTGCGGTTGCCACCGGCCCGGCTCCGACGGCGAGGCTAATCGGCGCGCGGGCCTGCGGCCAGAGGTAGCCATGCTGTAGGGGCGGAGTCGCCTGCATAATGGCTTATCATCTGCACACGGACAGGGCTGAGGATCGCTGCGATGCTTGTCGGGAACGCGGATCTGCCGCTGCTGGCCCATGATGACCCAGCCTTCTCGGGGGCACGGTTCCACGAGGTCCTCGATGACCTGGCCAGCCGCAGCTGGCTGGTCCGCTCTGACCTGGGCTATCTCGTGCTCGGCCGCGAGCCGGGGATGGCGCTGCTGAAGGACCGGAGGCTGTCGTTCCCTGCGGTCGAGCTGCTGGAGCTGCAGGGGCTGACCGACGGGATCATCTACGATGGCACGACCAAAGGCCTGATGGCACAGTCCGGCCAGCCGCACGCTCGCCTGCGCCGGCTGGTGAGCGCGGCGTTCACACCGCGCCAGGTCGAGCGGCTGCGCCCGCGCCTGCGCGGGTACCTGGCTGGCCTGTGGCAGGACATTGCCCAGACGGGCAGGTGCGACGTTGTCACGGCCTTGGCCCGGCCGCTGCCCTCGATGGCCATCGCCGAGCTGCTCGGCGTCCCCGGCGACGCCGCGCTGCTGGCCCGGTGGTCGGCCAGCCTGCAGGCAGTGTTCGACATGGACATGACGGCCAAGCGCGCTGAGATCGAGGCAGCCAACCAGGACGTCCGGGACTACGTGCTCGA
>JASIBM010000196.1 GCA_030045175.1 Streptosporangiaceae bacterium
TCGAGCACCAAGGCACCGAACACGCCTGGCCAGCCCGCGTCCGCCGGTGGCGCGGAGTGCGGGCGCGGGATGGCTGTGCCCGGGTCCCTGAGCAAGATCTGCTCGCCGACGTGCAGCGGCAACGGGTCGCGCAGCGTCAGCCTGACGTGGGTGAGCCCGAGGGGCCGGACCCTGGCGGGCGTCCGCGCCGAGCCCACGTGCACCGTGACCAGCCCCGGCACGTCGCGATCACCTGTCGCGGCCGTGATCCGCGCGTCGATGAGCCTGGTCAGCGTCCACCGGCCCGGCTGCACCAGGGCCATGCCCCTGGCCAGCTCGCCGCGGTCGACGCCGCGCAGGTTCAGCGCCGCCCTGGCCACGCCGGCCAGCTCGGCCACGTTCTCGCCGAGCGACTGCATGCCGCGGATCTTGACCGGCCGGAGCGACGGCGTGACGAGCAGCTCGTCGCCGCGGCGGACCCGGCCGGCGGGCAGCGTGCCGGTGACGACCGTGCCCGCGCCGGTGATGGTGAACGCCCGGTCCACCCAGATCCGCACCGGAGCCCGCGAGTCGGGGTCGGGCAGCGAGGCGGCCAGCTCGGCCAGCGCGCCTGCCAGCTCGGCCAGCCCCGCGCGGGTGACCGCGCTCACCGCGACGGCCCGGACCGCGCCCAGGCTGGACCTGCCGATCATCTCGGTCGCCTCGGCCAGCGCCGGGGCCGGGTCGGCCAGGTCGCACCGGGTGACCGCGAGCAGGCCCCGGGAGATCCCGAGCGCGTCGATCGCCGCGAGGTGCTCGGCCGACTGCGGCATCCAGCCGCCATCGGCCGCGACCACGAAGAGCACCGCTGGCACCGGACCGACCCCGGCCAGCATGTTCGGCACGAACCTGGCGTGGCCGGGCACGTCGACGAAGGCGAGCTGGTCACCCGAGGGCAGCCGCATCCAGGCGAAGCCCAGATCGATCGTCATGCCGCGGCGCTGCTCTTCCGCCCAGCGGTCAGGTTCCATCCCGGTCAGCGCCCGCAGCAGCGCCGACTTGCCGTGGTCGACGTGCCCAGCCGTCGCGATCACCCGCATCGGCGTCAGCCCGGTGTGGCCGCGGCTAGCACGGCAGCCGCCAGGACGTCATCGTCGTCAGGATCGATAGCGAACAGGTCAAGCAACAGCCGCCCATCGGACACCCGGCCCACCACAGCCGGATGCGTTCCGGCGCGGACCTGGCGTCCCGAGCGCAGCGGCGCGGCGAGCTCGGCGGGCACGCTGATGGCCGCGCTGGCCAGCGGCAGCCCGGGGGCGCCGCCACCGCCGACGGCGGCTTGGGTCGGCACCGGCCAGGCGCGCAGCCCCCGGTCCGCGAGCACGCCAGCGACCCGTTGGGCCCGGTCGGCGAGGCCTGACGCGCGCAAGGCCCGCTGTACGGGTGGCCGCGGGCCCGCCAGGGTCGCCTCAAGCGCCGCCACGGTCAGCTTGTCCACCCGCAGCGCCCGTGCCAGCGGGTGCCTGGCCAGCCTGGCGACCAGGTCGGCGCGGCCGAGCAGCAGCCCGGCCTGCGGACCGCCGAGCAGCTTGTCCGCGCTGGCCGTGACCAGCGCGGCGCCGTCGCGCAGCCAGGTCGACGCGTCGGGCTCATCGGGCAGCGCGGGATGCGCGGTGAGCAGTCCCGACCCGATGTCGCCGATCACCGGAGCGTCCAGGCCGGCCAGGCCGGCGATCGGCGCGCTGGCGGTGAACCCGGTGATCTTGTAGTTGGACGGGTGCACCTTGAGCACGAAGCCGGTCGCCGGGCCGATCGCCTCGGCGTAGTCGGCCACGGTGGTCCGGTTGGTGGTGCCGACCTCGCGGATGACCGCGCCCGTGCTCGCGAGCAGCTCGGGCAGCCGGAAGCCGTCGCCGATCTCGATCAGCTCGCCGCGGCTGACCACGATCTCGCGCCCGGACGCGAGCGCCGTCGCGGCGAGCACGAGCGCGGCGGCGTTGTTGTTGACCACGTGCACAGCCTGCGCCTCGGGCACGGCCCGGGCGAGGGCGGCGAGCATCGCGGCGCCCCGCTTGCCGCGCTGCCCGGTGGCGAGGTCGTACTCCAGGTCGGTGCAGCCGGCCGCGGTGGCCAGCGCGTCCCTGGCGGCGGCCGAGAGCGGGGCGCGGCCCAGGTTGGTGTGCAGCAAGATGCCGGTGGCGTTGAGCACCGGGGTCAGCGTGCTCGCCAGCGCGGGCAGTTCCGCGACCGCCGCGTCGGCTACCTCGGCCGGGCCGATCTTGCCGTCCCTGGCCTGCTGCTGCGCGCGGTGCACGGCGTCGCGCACGAGCGTCCGGCCGAGCCTGCCCTGCGCGTCGGCTAGGCGAGGATCGGCCAAGACCACGTCTGTGCTTGGCACCTGCCGCCTGGCATCGGTCACGAGCGTGACCATACCGCTGCGCGTCGCGTCGTCCCACCGCGCCCGTGGCGCACGCACTTGTGCCAGGCTGGAGTGACGTGATGAGCAGAGAGTGAGAACGAAGATGGCCGCAGCAGCCTCGATCCCACGCAGCAGGGGCAGCGTCAGCGGGCTGGCCCTGCTGGTCCTCGGCGCCTGGGCAGGCCTCGCGCCGTACGCGGGCCCGGCCTTCGGCTATGGCTTCAGGCCCGACCAGGCCTGGGCGTTCACTCAGGGCAGGCTGGTCTTGTCTGCGGTGCCTGGCGCGATCGCGCTGGTCGCCGGGCTGGGCATCGCGCTGACCAGGAGCCGGGGGCTAGGCGGGTTCCTGGCCGTGCTCGCGGCACTGAGCGGAACCTGGCTGATCGTCGGCGGCCTGGCGGTCAAGCTGCTGCCTGCCAGCCTGAGCGCCGGGGCGATCACCGCGGGGGCACCCATCGGGACGACAGCCCGCCAGGTCGCGCTCAGCGACATCGGCGTGTTCTGGGGCGCTGGCGCGCTGATCGTGTTCTTCGCCGGGCTCGCGCTCGGCCGCTTCTCGATCGCCGCGCTCAAGGACTCACAGCGGCTCGATGACTTCATGACGGCGGCGGCGCGCGGCGGCTACGAGCCCGCTCAGGGCGCTCAGGCGGTCACGCTGACGCAGCCGCAGTACGCCGCCGACCCGTTCGCGGCCTATCCGGCTAGCCAGTACCCCTCGCAGTACACGGCCGAGGGCTATGCCAGCCAGTACCCCTCGCAGTTCCCGGCCGGGCAGTACCAGTCGCAATACCCGCCAGAGCCGAGCGAGCCGCCCGGCGGGTCAGATGTGACCACTCCGAACACGACCTGACCTGCGTCACGGCTTGCGGGATCAGCGGAAGCGGACGGGAATCGAACCCGCCGACGACGCGGCGCGCCGTCCGCCGGTTTTGAAGACCGGGGGGACCACCAGGTGCCCAGACGCCTCCAGGCCGAACCTTACCGGCTATGGCGCAATGCCACTTAGCTTGAGTTGATCTTCGTTCGGGTCGTGTCGCGGGGCGCTGTCCTGCCTGGCAGCCGTCCGCCGAGGTTCCAACGCCACACCATGGGGTTCTGGGCGCCCCGCCGAACAGGGCAAAGCGTGCATTCCGGGCACCGGCTCCGCGGCTGTCGGCCTGGTGCGGCCCTGGTCGGACGAGATCTCGTCCCATGGGTCACTGGATCACCTCACGTCACAGACCATGATCGTTCTGGCCGAATGAATGGCGGATTGGTCCGGTCCGGCCGGGTGGATGGCACATTGACCAGGTGGGTGGCGGTGCGGCGGCGCGGGACAACGTGGGACGAAAGGGGTGATAGTGATGAAACTGGCGTGGCCGACGAGGACGGCGGGGACGGTGCCGTGCCGTCGGCTGGCTGCGGCGGCGCCGGCTAGCCGACGCCGGAATTCCCGGTGGCCGCTTACAGGAGGCCGCGGCGTTGCCGGCGGGACCGAGCTAAGACGTGAGCACCCGGGTCGCGAGCATGATCGAGATAGCCTAAGTGGCATTGGGCTATGGTGCCTCAGCCGGCCTCAGGCGGGGGCGACCTCACCGCCGAGCGCGAGCTTTCTTCCTGTCCGCGACCGCTGAATCCGAAAGAGTCTCGTGTTATATTATTTCCCGCCTGAAATTTGCTGAATTCTGCCTCGGCTCAGTGACGTGAGTGTCCGAGTGTCCATGTCTGGCTGGATTGCCGGATAATGAGATCTTGTACTGAGATCACCTGAGCCGGAGCCGTGGCTAAGATT
>JASIBM010000033.1 GCA_030045175.1 Streptosporangiaceae bacterium
ACCCATTGGCCGCAGGTACCGCGACGGGCCCAAGCGTACCCCTTCCGGCGCCGCCGACCCAGTCAGGCGAGCCAGCGCAGGCGAGCCAGCCAGGGCGACACCGGCCCCGCTCGGCCGTTCCGGCTGCTTCAGCCGATCCCGGCGGGCGAGCCGGGCCGGACAGGCCGGCGCAGCACCCTCGCCAGCGCCTGCTCGACCTCCTCGGCCAGCCCGGGAGCCCCGGTGTCGCCCGCTTCGAGCCCGCCGCCCAGTGACCCAACCGCCGAGGAGCCTACCGCCGGGGAGCCTACCGCCGGGGAGCCCACCGCCGGGGAGCCCACCGTCACCGGCGACTCCGCCGGGACCGCAGAGTCGCAGACCCCGCCGCAGTCCCGGCACTCGACCTCACCGAGCCGCCGGACCAGGTGGACGCTCGCGCACACCGGGCACCGGTCCAGGTCGGCCGTCCATTCCCCGGCCGACTGGCAGCCGGGGCAGATGAGCACCTGGCGATCAGCGCGAACGCCCCGCCGCCAGGGACTCACGCCCCGGTCAGGATCCACCTGCCTGGTGCCGCAGCGATAACAGGGCATCTGCCCGCCTGTCCCGGTTCCTTGCCAACCGCTGATCCCACCGCTGGTCCAACCGCTAGCCCAAGACTGCTAGTCGAGTTCGGCCAGCGCCCGCTGGTAGTCGGCGACATCGCGGGCTTGCGGTATCGCGTTGACCACCTTCCACCGCACTATGCCGTCCTTGTCGATGATGAAGGTGCCGCGCGTGGCGATCCCCTTGTCATCGTCGAAGACACCGTACGACCTCGCGACCTCGCCGTGCGGCCAGAAGTCCGAGAGCAGCCCGAACTCGTAACCTTCGACCTCGGCCCAGGCCCGGTGCGTGTACATGGAATCCACCGACACCGTGAGCAGCTCGACGTCGTCTCGCTCGGCCTCGGGGAAGGTGTCCCGCATCGCGCACAGCTCACTGCTGCACACGCCGCTGAACGCGAGCGGGTAGAACACGAGCACCACGTGCTTCTTGCCATGCAGGCCAGACAGCGTCACTGGCGCGCCATGCTGATCCTTGAGCTCGAAGTCCGGCGCCTTATCGCCGATCTCAACCGCCATTCGCCATTCCTCCAGCCGGATTGGTACGACCCGCACTCGCGGGCGCGCGGGACTTCAGCCACCACCACATCGGGCGCCCGCGCGGGACGAGACGAGTCTGCCATGACTGCGTCGCGAGGACGGCGGTGGCAGGACATCACGACCTAACGACATCGCGACCTCAGCGGCGCGCCTTCGGCGCGACCAGGCGGGTGGCCGACCAGTTCTTGCCCGCGCTGACCGTGGACGTCTGCGACAGCCCGGCGGTCGGCGCCGCCTCGCCGATCTCGCTCGGCTCCACGTGGCCGTCCCGGCCGGCCTTCGGGGTCAGCAACACGATGTAGCCGCCATCAGCGAGCGGTGTCAGCGCGTCGACGAGCGCGTCGACCAGGTCACCGTCCTCATCTCGCCACCACAGCAGCACCCCGTCGACGACATCGTCGTAGTCCTCGTCGACCAGCTCGACCCCGTCGTAGGACGCGACCGAGTCGCGAAGCTCCTCGTCGACGTCGTCGTCGTAGCCGATCTCCTGAACTACATGGCCCGGCTTGATGCCGAGCCGCTCGGCCAGGTCATGCTGATCCTGCGCCTGGCCAGCGGTCGCGCTCACTAACGTCCTCCTTATCCCTTCCCCGGCGGCGGGCCGGGCTCGCGGCGGGTACCCGGCAGTTCCGGTCCGCGCGAGCCGACGACGACCCTCGGGCGGGGCGTCTGCAGCGTCTGCACTTCTTGCTGGGACAGTCCACTATGGGGAGCCGTCATGCGCAAGTCACAATTCGTGCAGACCTAGTGAACCGAGGTCATCAATCGATCTTCCCAGTCAGCCGCTGGCTTACTCGACCGTACAGATTATCCAAACTAAATTAGATAAAGTATGATTTACATCGAACATACCGCCCGAGCATGGCCGGCCCTCGGATCGTGCTCTTGGCAGGGGGCGAGGTGCACTCGCAGGCCAGGCGTACCAGGATGGGACTGTAAACCGCCAGGAACACCTGGCCCGCACCACCACGAAGGACCGCCAGTGACCTCAGGACGCCAGCGCTACTCGATCATCAGCGACGGCCTGCCTAACCAGCTCCCCGACATTGACCCTGACGAGACCAGGGAGTGGCTCGAGTCGTTCGACACGGTGGTCCGCACCCGCGGCCGGACCCGCGCCAGGTACGTGATGCTCAGGCTGCTCGAGCGCGCCCGCGAGCAGCAGGTGGGTGTCCCCAGCCTGCGCAGCACCGACTACATCAACACGATCCCGCCAGAGCGCGAGCCGTGGTTCCCGGGCGACGAGTACGTCGAGCGCCGCATCCGCGCCTACATCCGCTGGAACGCGGCCGTGATGGTGTCCCGCGCCAACAAGCCGCCGCTCGGCGTCGGCGGGCACATCGCCACGTACGCGTCCGCGGCCAGCCTGTACGAGGTCGGCTTCAACCACTTCTTCCGCGGCAAGGACCACGGCGAGTCAGGCGACCAGGTCTTCATCCAGGGTCACGCGGCGCCTGGCATGTACGCGCGGGCCTTCCTCGAGGGACGGCTCACAGAAAATCAGCTCAACGGGTTCCGCCAGGAACTGTCGCATCCAGGCGGCGGACTGCCGTCTTACCCGCACCCCAGGCTGATGCCTGACTTCTGGGAGTTCCCGACCGTCTCCATGGGGCTTGGCGCGATCAACGCCGTCTACCAGGCCAGGTTCAACAGGTACCTGCTGGCCAGGCAGATCAAGGACACCAGCAGGTCCAGGGTCTGGGCGTTCCTCGGCGACGGCGAGACCGACGAGCCCGAGGTGCTCGGCTCGATCGGGCTGGCCGCGCGGGAGGAACTGGACAACCTGATCTTCGTGGTCAACTGCAACCTGCAGCGGCTCGACGGCCCGGTGCGGGGCAACGGCAAGATCATCCAGGAGCTCGAGTCGTTCTTCCGCGGCGCGGGCTGGAACGTGATCAAGGTGATCTGGGGCAGGGACTGGGACCCGCTGCTCGCCCAGGACACCGACGGCGTCCTCGTCAACAAGATGAACACCACGCCGGACGGGCAGTTCCAGACCTACGCGGTGGAGTCCGGCGCCTACACCAGGGAGCACTTCTTCGGCGGCGACCCGCGGCTGCGGGCCATGGTCGCGCACCTGTCGGACAACCAGGTCAGGAACCTCTCCCGCGGCGGCCACGACTACCACAAGGTCTACGCGGCGTTCAAGGCGGCCACCGAGCACGTCGGCCAGCCCACGGTGATCCTGGCCCACACGATCAAGGGCTGGACGCTAGGCCCCGACTTCGAGGCCAGGAACGCCACCCACCAGATGAAGAAGCTGACCGTCGCCGAGCTCAAGGCGTTCCGCGACCGGCTGTACCTGGAGATCCCTGACTCCGCGCTCGAGGCCGAGCTGCCGCCGTACTATCACCCGGGCGAGGATTCCGACGAGATCGCCTACATGAAGGAGCGCCGCCAGGCGCTCGGCGGCTACCTGCCCAAGCGGGTCGTCAGGTCCAAGCCGCTCGCCCTCCCCGGCAACGGCGCCTACGACGAGATGCGGCGCGGCTCGGGCAAGCAGGTGGTGGCGACCACGATGGCGTTCGTCCGGCTGCTCAAGGACCTGATGAAGGACCCGGAGATCGGGGACAGGTTCGTGCCGGTCATCCCGGACGAGGCGCGCACGTTCGGCATGGACTCGCTGTTCCCGACCGCGAAGATCTACTCGCCGCACGGCCAGGCCTACGAGGCGGTCGACCGTGCGCTGCTGCTGTCCTACAAGGAGTCCGAGCAGGGCCAGATCCTGCACGAGGGCATCAGCGAGGCGGGCGCCATGGCGTCGGTCGCGGCGGCGGGCAGCGCCTACGCCACGCACGGCACGCCGATGATCCCGGTCTACGTCTTCTACTCGATGTTCGGGTTCCAGCGGACCGGCGACCAGATGTGGGCGCTCGGCGACCAGCTCGGCCGCGGCTTCCTGATCGGCGCGACGGCCGGCCGGACCACGCTGACCGGCGAGGGCCTGCAGCACAACGACGGCCACACCCAGCTGCTCGCCTCTGCCAATCCGGCCTGCGTGGCGTACGACGCCGCCTGGGCCTACGAGCTCGCGTGCATCGTCAAGGACGGCCTGCGCCGGATGTACGGCGCCAGCGCGGAGCACCCGGACGGGGAGCCCGTCTTCTACTACCTGACCGTCTACAACGAGCCCTACCTGCAGCCCGCTGAGCCGGCCGGCTACCCGGGCGGCACCCAGGCCCTGCACGACGCGATCTTGCGCGGGCTCTACAGGTACGCCGTCCTGCCCGAGCAGGCGCCGACGGCGACCCCGCCGCCGGGATCGGCATCTTCTTCCTCCGCCAACGGGCCGCGGGCGCGCATCTTGGCTTCCGGGGTGGCCCTGCGCTGGGCGCTGGACGCCCAGCGGCTGCTCCGGCAGGACTGGGGCGTCGGTGCCGAGGTGTGGTCGGCGACCTCGTGGACCGAGCTGCGCAGGGACGGCCTCGACTGCGAGCAGTGGAACACCCTGCACCCGGACGAGACCCCCCGGGTGCCCTACGTCACCACGTCGCTCGGCGACAATCAGTGGCCGGTCGTCGCCGTCAGCGACTGGATCAAGGCGGTGCCCGACCAGATCGCCCGCTGGGTGCCCGCGCCGTACACCTCGCTCGGCACCGACGGCTGGGGGTTCTCCGACACAAGGCCGGCCGCGAGGCGGTTCTTCCACGTGGACGCCGAGTCGATCACGCTGGCCGTGCTCGGCCAGCTCGTCCGCTCCGGCGAGCTCAAGCACGAGGTGCTGACCGAGGCGATCAGCAAGTACAAGCTCGACATGGACGTGAGCCACGCGTTGAGCGCGTGACTCACGTCCAGTTCGCGCAGGTCAGGGAGTGGCGAGCATGCCGTTCGTGTTCCCGCCGCCGCCGACGTAGAAGCCGACCAGGTCACCCGCCTCATTGACGCCGTTGACGAACGTGCTGCCGACCCCGCTCGGGTCGCTGATGGTGGTGAAGCCAGCGCTCGGCGTCCACGTGAACCCGTAGGTGCTCGAGCCGACGGTGTAGGTGCCGACGACCTCGCCGAGCGCGTTGACGCCGAACGCCTGCGTGACGTCGGCGCCAGGCTTGGCGAGCACGACCAGCGCCCCGGTCGGCCGCCGGAGGAAGCCCTTCGTCACCTCTTCGGAGTTGGTGAAGTACCCGGCCACGGCGCCGTGGTTGTTGATCGCCGCCGCGGTCACGCTGACCGCGCCTGGCACCTGCACCGTCGTGAACTTGTGCGTGACGACGCTGTACGTGTAGCCCTGCGCGTTGCCGGCCGAGTCCAGGTAAAAGCCGACGGCGACGCCCAGGTTGTTCACCCCGAGCAGCTGATTGACCTGCGGGTGGCTTGAGGTCGCAGGGAACACCACCTTGTGGTAGCGGCCATTGCGAGCCCAGAAGCCGTAGTTGGCGTTGTTGGCGGGGTTGGCGTCCTCGGTGTAGGACAAGAACCCGACGCTGACGCCGACGTCGTCCAGGCCGGTGACCTGGGTCTGAACCGAGCCGGGAAAGTTCTCTGACTGGTAGTCGCCAGCGCCGTACGGCGAGACGAGCAGGTAGCCCTTGCTCGGGGTCGAGTCGTCGCCGGACCCGTAGTATCCCGCGATCTTGCCGTGATCGTTGATGCCGAGCAGCTCGTTGAAGGTGAGGTCGGCAGCGTCGTCGAGCGTCCTGAAGTGATAGGCAGACAGCCGGGCTGTCCCGCTCGCGGATGCCGGCGCGGCCGAGGACAGGCCGAGGGCGAGCAAGCCCGCGGCGACGAGGGCCGTACGGATCAGGTACATGGGGGCAATTCCTCTCTGAGCTGCGCACGAACCAGTCTGCACTGCCGCGCAAGGCTTGGGCCAGGTAAGCGCCCCCGAAAGGGCATGGCACCCTGTTGGTGTGAGCGCGAAGGTGTCACAGGCCACGGGAGGATCCCCCCGGGCCAGTGGCGTCGTCGGAACCGGGCAAGTTCGGGTGCGGGCGGAGACCATCGCGCGCCTCGAGCAGTCGATGAGCGCGCTCGGCACCGCGGCCATGACGTCCATGGACCAGCGGCTGCCGTGGTTCCGCGCGCTGTCGGCGGAGAACAGGTCCTGGCTGGGGCTGGTGGCCCAGGCGGGGGTCGCCGCGTTCGTCGACTGGGTGAAGCATCCTGAGCGCAACCGCCCGGCGGTCGCCGGCGAGGTCTTCGGCACCGCGCCGCGCGAGCTCGCCAGGGCGGTCAGCCTCCAGCAGGCCGTGGAGATGGTCAGGACCATCGTCGACGCGGTCGAGAGCCGCGTGGACGAGCTCGCCGCCCCTGGCGGGGAGGCCGAGCTCATGCAGGCCGTGCTCAGGTACACCAGGGAGATCGCGTTCGCGACCGCGCAGGTCTATGCGAGGTCCGCAGAGGCCCGCGGCGCCTGGGACGCCAGGCTCGAGGCGCTGGTGGTGGACTCCCTGGTCCGGGGCGAGATCGACGAGAGCCTGCCGTCCTGGGCCTCGGCGCTGAACTGGTCGCCGGCCCCGGTCACGGTGATCGCGGGGAACGCTGGCGGCGGCGAGCCAGAGGGCCTGGTCGACGAGTTGCGGCTGGTTGCCAGAAGAGCCAGGTTCGACCTGCTGGCCGGCGTGCACGGGCACCGGCTCGTGGTGGTGCTCGGCGGCACGGGCGACCCGATGCCGATCGCCAGGCAACTCGCCGTGCGGTTCGGATCCGGGCCAGTGGTGGTCGGCCAATGCGCCAAGGACCTGGAATCGGCGGTTGAATCGGCGAGTGCCGCCCTCGCCGGGCTGCGCTCGGCGCCTGCCTGGCCGGACGCTCCGCGGCCGGTGCTCGCGAGCGACCTGCTGCCCGAGCGTGCGCTGGACGGCGACGAGGGCGCGCGAGCCCAGCTGATCGAGCAGGTCTACGGGCCGCTGCAGCGCGGCGGCGCCGCGCTGCTTGACACGGTCACCACCTACCTTGAGCACGGCAACTCGCTCGAGGCGACCGCGCGGATGCTGTTCATCCATCCGAACACCGTCCGCTACCGGCTCCGCCGGGCGACCGAGCTGACCAGCTTCAACCCGAGCAACGGGCGGGGTGGATTCGCCCTATGGCTCGCGATTGTCTACGGACGGCTAGCGAACAATCGAACGTAGTTTGTGGGATCCCTACAGTCTCAACCCAGAGAACTTCGTAGATTCTCCTATTCTTATGGTGGACTCCTACAGGGCAGGGTAAGAAGATGCTTCTCATCGCCGCGCCTGGGCAGGGTGCCCAGACTCCTGGCTTCCTGAGCCCGTGGCTCGAGCTGCCCGGCGTCGCCGAGCACCTCGCCACGTGGTCGGACCTGGTCTCTTGTGACCTGATCACCTACGGGACCACCGGCACGCAGGACGAGATCAGGGACACGGCGGTGGCCCAGCCGCTGCTAGTGGCCGCGGCGCTGGCCGCGGCGCAGGCCCTGAGCTCGGGCACGGGCGGAGCCCTGACCGGGCACATCACGGTGGCTGGCCACAGCGTGGGCGAGCTAGCGGCCGGCGCGCTGGCCGGCGTCATCTCACCGAGCGACGCGCTCATCCTGGTCGGCGTGCGAGGCAAGGCGATGGCCAAGGCGGCCGCGGTCACGCCCACCTCGATGACGGCCGTGCTCGGCGGCGACGAGGCAGCGGTGCTCGCCCGCATCGAGGAGTGCGGGCTCACCCCGGCCAACATCAACGGCGCAGGCCAGATCGTCGCGGCAGGCACGGTCGGGCAACTCGCTGCCTTCGCCGCTGACCCGCCCGCCAAGTCCAGGCTCCGCCCGCTCCAGGTGGCAGGCGCGTTCCACACCAGCCACATGGCCCCGGCCGTCGAGGCGCTGCGCGCCGCTTCGGCAGGCGTCGAGGTCGCCGACCCGGCGCTATCGGTGCTCTCCAACCGCGACGGCGCGGTGGTCAGGTCTGGCTCGGACTGGCTTGAGCGCGTTATCACCCAGGTCAGCGCGCCGGTTCGGTGGGACCTGTGCATGCGGGCGATGAACGACCTCGGCGTCAGCGCGTTCATCGAGCTACCGCCGGCCGGCGCGCTCACCGGCCTGGCCAAGCGAGCGCTGCCAGGTGCCGCGTTCCTTGGGCTCAAGACCCCAGCGGATCTCGCGGACGCCAAGGTCCTGCTCGCCGAGCACGCCGACGTTCACCCGGACAGCCACGCGCCCGAATGGCGGCTGCTCGTGGCGCCATCGGCCGGCATCTTCCGGCTAGGAGCGGCTCCCGGCGGACCGGGCACGGCGATCGCGTGCGGAGCCGACCTCGGCCGGGTAGAGATGCGCGGGGGCAGCCATCAGGTCGCTCCTGGCTTCCCGGCGACGATCATCGAGTGGCTGGTGGAAGACGGTGACCCGGTCAGCGCCGGCCAGCCCCTGATCAGGCTGCAGCCGAGCGGGACCGATTAGAGCGCGACGAGAAGGGTAGCGAGGGGAATGCGACTCCACCAAGGTTCGGCGGGCGCCAGGGTGCTGGCGTTCGGCGGATACCAGCCAGCTCGGATCGTGACCAACGACGACCTGGCGGCCACATTGGATACCAGCGACGAGTGGATCCGCAGCCGGGTGGGCATCGCGAGCAGGCGGCTGGCCGCCCCGGACGAGACGGTCGCCGACATGGCCGTCGCGGCGGCCGGCAAGGCACTCGCAGGCAGCGGGCTATCCCCCGCCGACATCGACCTGGTGATCGTCGCGACGTGCACCGCCGAGACGACGATCCCGAACACGTCCGCTGTCGTGGCGCGCAGGCTGGGCATCTGCGCGCCCGGCGCCTACGACCTGAACGCGGCGTGCGCCGGGTTCTGCTATGCGCTCGCCGCCGGCAGCGACGCCGTCCGGGCCGGCTCGGCCAGGCACGTGCTCATCATCGGCGCGGAGAAGCTCTCTCAGTGGGTGGACTGGACCGACCGGTCCACGTGCATCATCTTCGCCGACGGCGCGGGCGCCGCGGTGATCGGCCCCGCAGGCGATCAGCCAGGGCAAGGCGAGCCGGGAATCGGGCCGGTGGTCTGGGGCAGCGACGGCGACATGGCAGACAAGATCTGCGTGCCCGATCGCCGCTCGTTCATATTCCAGGAGGGCCAGGCGGTCTTCAGGTGGGCCACCACCGCGCTGCATCCGGTGGTGAGGAAGGCATGCGAGGAAGCCGACGTGGACCCGACCGAGCTAGCCGTCTTCGTGCCGCACCAGGCTAACCTTCGGATCATCGAGGCGCTCGCCCGCAAGCTGGGCGCGCCGCAGGCCAAGGTCGCCAGCGACATTGTCAGCGCGGGGAATACATCGTCCGCATCCATCCCGTTGGCGCTGTCGCGCATGGTCGAAAGAGGCGAGCTCGCCTCCGGCGATAAGGCGCTGCTGATCGGCTTCGGCGCGGGCGTCTGCTACGCGGCGCAAGTGATCACGATACCCTGACCAGCGCCCGCTCTCGCGGCAGCGCACATCCAACGCAACGCAAGGAGATTACGAGATGGCCATGACTCAGGAGGAGATTCTCGCGGGACTCGGCGAGATCGTCGACGAGATCGCCGGGGTGCCCGCCGACGAGGTGACCCCGGAGAAGACGTTCGTCGACGACCTCGACATCGACAGCCTCGCGATGGTCGAGATCGCCGTCGCCGCCCAGGACAAGTTCGGCGTGGAGATCCC
>JASIBM010000197.1 GCA_030045175.1 Streptosporangiaceae bacterium
CCCGCAGTGCCAACCCGGGGGGCGACCCCCGGACCCCCGCAGTGCCAACCCGGGGGGCGACCCCCGGACCCCCGCAGTGCCAACCCGCAGGGGATTCGTAACCCTGATGTGGGGGTCGCGGCGCGATCGCCTACCGGGTGTCGTAATAATGGGCGCGTGACGACTGCAACAGACGCGCCCGTGGTGCCGCGTACCCCCGCAAGTCGGCCTAACCTGGTTAGCGTCGGGACGATCGTCTGGTTGTCCTCCGAGCTGATGTTCTTCGCGGCCCTGTTCGCGATGTACTTCACGATCAAGTCGGTGGATACCGGTGAGGGCCATCCGTGGCCGCCCGTGCACCTGAACTACCCGCTCGCGACCGCCAACACGGTCGTGCTGATCCTGTCCAGCGTCACGTGCCAGATGGGCGTGTTCGCCGTCGAGCGTGGCGAGGTCAGGCGCCTCGGGCCGATCTGGGACTTCCGCCGCTGGGGCCTGCGCGAGTGGTACGTGCTTTCTTTCCTGATGGGCCTGTACTTCGTGTGCGGCCAGGGTTACGAATACCTCGACCTGATCTTCAAGCAGCACCTGACGCTGGCCTCGACGATCCACGGCACCCAGTACGGCTCTGTGTTCTTTCTCACCACGGGGTTCCATGGCCTGCACGTGACCGGCGGGCTGATCGCCTTCCTCTTCTTGCTCGGCCGCACGTTCGCGGCCAAGAAGTTCACGCACGAGCAGCAGACCAGCGCGATCGTCGTGTCGTACTACTGGCACTTCGTCGACGTCGTCTGGATCGGGCTGTTCACCACCATTTACCTCCTCCCGCTGACCGCGAAATAGGGATCGCAGTGACATCGATTACCGGCAAGAGACGGCACCCGGTCGCCGGGTACGCCGTGGTCGTACTCGGGCTGTTGCTGGCCGGCGTGGCCTACGCCGTCGTCACCGGGGGCGGCGCCGCGTCGGCGTCCGGGCCCAGCCCCTCGCAGCAGGCCCAGATCGCCCAGGGCAAGGAGATCTTCCTGCAAGAGTGCTCAAGCTGCCACGGCCTCTTCGCGCAGGGCACGCCCGGGATCGCGCCGAGCCTAATCGGGGTCGGCTCGGCTGCCGTGGACTTCCAGGTCAGCACGGGCCGCATGCCGGCCAAGGAGCCGCAAGCCGAGTTCCCGCGCAAGCCGGTGCTGCTCAACGCGGCGAAGACGCGCGACGTCGCCGAGTACATCGCCTCGCTCGGCGGCGGCCCGGCCATTCCCACGGCCGCCCAGGTCAGCCAGGCGGGCGCCAATGTTGGCTTCGGCCAGCAACTATTCGTAGCCGACTGCGCGCAGTGCCACAACTTCCAGGGGGCGGGCGGCGCCCTCACGTACGGCAAGTACGCGCCTGCGCTGACCAATGCGACACCGACGCAGATCTACGAGGCCATGCTGACCGGGCCCGAGGCCATGCCGGTCTTCAACAACACCACGATCACCCCGCAGCAAAAGCGCGACATCATCGCGTATGTCGTGCAGACCCGCAGCGAGCCGAACCCAGGCGGGTTCAGCCTGGGCCGGGTCGGGCCGGTGACCGAGGGCCTGGTGGTCTTCCTGGGGTTGTTGCTGTTCATGGTGTTCGCGGCACTGTGGATCACTGCGAAGCACGGGAAGCCCCATGAGTGACTCAACCGCCGGCCAGCGGCCGGGCGACAGCGAAGACGGCCGGCCAGAGCTCGGCGGACCCGCCGAGCGGCCGCGCCGGGTAATCGGCACCCCGCCGCCCGCCGAGGCCAGGTCCTTGCTCAGCGGGGCGCTCACCGAGGCAGCGCAGGCCGAGGAGGGTGCCCTGGCCAGGCGCGAGCTGCCGTCCGATCCGGAGGACATGGCGAAGGCGAAGCGGGCCGAGCGCGTGGTCGCCGCCTGCTTCATCCTCGCGATGCTGGCAGGCTTTGGCTTCATCGCCTCGTACGTCATCTTCCACACCGGCTCGGTGACCGCGGTGCAGCACTCGAACCTCGCGCTCGGCAGCACGATGGCGCTCGCCTTCCTGGCCATGGGCGTCGGCGCCACCATCTGGGTACGCCACATCATGCCGGACGTGGAGCTGACCGAGCAGCGCCATCCGATCAGGTCAGAGCCGCAGGACAGGGAGGCATTCGCCGAGACGTTCTGGGAGGGCGCGGACGCGAGCCAGTTCGCCAAGCGGCCGATACTGCGCCGCACGCTGATAGCGGCGACGGTGCCCATGGCCATCGCGCCGATCGTGCTGCTGCGCGACCTCGGCCCGCTGCCAGGCACGAGCCTGGACCACACGGTGTGGCGCAAGGGCATGCGGCTGCTCACCTACGGCGCGAACACGCCGATAACGCCAGCCGACTTCAGCTCGCCCGGCGGGATGATCACCGTGGTCCCTGACGGCTACCAGAACGACTTCAACGCGCTCGCCAAGGCCGCGTGCATCATCATCAAGTTCGCGCCAGGCCAGGTCTACTACACCACCAAGCCTTACCCGGTGAGCGGCTACACGGTGGAGAACTGGACGGTCGACAACATCGTCTGCTACTCCAAGATCTGCACGCACGTGGGCTGCCCGGCGGCCTTGTACGAGCAGACCACGCACCACATCTTGTGCCCGTGCCACCAGTCGACCTTCGACGCGACCCGCGGCGCCGAGGTGATCTTCGGCCCGGCCACCAGGCCGCTGCCGCAGCTGCCGATGACCGTGGACGCGCAGGGCTACCTAGTAGCGCGCAGCGACTTCACCGAGCCGGTGGGGCCGAGCTTCTGGGAGCGGGGGCCATCGACATGAGCGTCGACCGCGCCATCTCTGGCACCGGCAGCTGGCTGGACGACAGGTTCCACGGCGCCAGGGGGTTCCGCACCTTCTTCCGTAAGATCTTCCCCGACCACTGGACGTTCCTGCTCGGCGAGATCGCGCTTTACTCGTTCATCATCTTGCTGCTGAGCGGCACCTTCCTCGCCTTGTGGTTCAAGCCGAGCATGACCGACGTGGTCTACCACGGCTCCTACATCAGGCTCGACGGCGTGCACATGAGCGAGGCGTACGCGTCGACCCTGAACATCAGCTTCGACGTGCGCGGCGGGCTGCTGATGCGGCAGATCCACCACTGGGCCGCCGACCTGTTCGTCGCCGCGATCATGGCGCACATGCTCCGGATCTTCTTCACCGGGGCGTACCGCAAGCCGCGCGAGATCAACTGGCTGATCGGCATCGTGCTGCTCACCCTCAGCCTGCTCGAGGGCCTGTTCGGCTACTCACTTCCCGACGACCTGCTGTCCGGCGCCGGGCTACGGATCACCCAGGGGGTACTCCAGTCGATCCCCGTCGTGGGCACCTACCTGTCGTTCTTCCTGTTCGGCGGTCAGTACCCGGGCAACGACATCATCCCGCGCATGTACATCCTGCACGTGCTGCTGATCCCCGGCATCTTCCTGGCGCTGATCGGCGCGCACCTGTTCATCATGTTCCACCAGAAGCACACGCAGATGCCAGGCAAGGGCCGGACCGACACCAACGTGGTCGGCGCGCCGATGTACCCGTACTTCATGGCCAAGACCGGCGCGTTCTTCTTCTTCACCTTCGCCGCGATCACCCTGGCTGCGACGTTCGTCCAGATCAACCCGATCTGGATCTACGGCCCGTACAACCCGCTGGCGATCTCGGCTGGCTCGCAGCCCGACTTCTACATGGGCTTCCTCGAGGGCGCGCTGCGGATCATGCCCGCCTGGCAGTGGGTCGTGTTCGGGCACACGTTCGCGTTCAACGTGTTCATCCCCGCCCTCGTGCCGCTCGGCCTGATCATGACCGGGGCCGCGCTCTGGCCGTTCCTCGAGCAGTGGATCACCGGCGACAGGCGGGAGCATCACGTCAACGACCGGCCGAGGAACGCTCCCACCCGGACGGGCATCGGCATGGCCGCCATCTCCTTCTATGGCGTGCTCTGGCTCGAGGGCGCCAACGACGTGCTCGCGGATCACTTCGACGTCCCGCTCTACACGATCACCTGGATAGCGCGGTTCGCGGTCTTCATCGTCCCGGCGCTGGCCTACTTCATCACCAAGCGAGTCTGCCTCGGCTTGCAGCGCAAGGACATTCGCCTGCTGGAGCACGGCGTGGAGACCGGCATCATCAGGCAGCTTCCCAGCGGTGAGTTCATCGAGGTGACCAGGCCGCTCACGGAGGAGGAGCGGGCCAAGCTGGGCAGGCCGCTGCCGCTGCCGCTGCCGCCTGGCCGGCCGGACACGAGCGCGGAGGCGGCCGTCCCGCCGCCAGGGATGCGCGGTACCCTCGGCCGGGTCAGGGAGCGGCTCAACAAGGTCGTGACCGAGAGCGTGCCAGTCGACGGGCACGGCAACGGCCACCATCCGAACGGCCATCCAGCCGAGGGCGATGTGGAGCACGCCGGCACAGACGTGGAGCACGCCGCCAGCGGCGATCACGAGAGCCACTGATCCATCCGAGTCGCTCCGCGGTCGACCGCGCGCGCAGCGCTCACCGCGCTAGGACGTCGCCTCGGCTAGCTCAGGGGCGACGTCCACCGCCCGCTGCTGGCCTCGACTCGCTCTACTCGCCTGTCCACAGCGGCTCGGGGATCGACAAGCCCACATCCGCGCCCCAGGCGTTGCGGTAGGCCACCTCGTGCGCCGGCTTGCGCACGGCGACGCCCCATCGGCCCATCGGATAGCCGAACGATACGCAGCAGGCCATCTCCCAGCCGCGATCGGGTGGCACCCCGAGTATCGCCAGCGTCTGCGCGGCGCGGAAGATCCCGAGCACGGTCGTCAGGGCGCTGCCTACCCCCTCGGCCCTGGCCGCGAGCTGTGCGCTCCAGATGGCGGGGAAGATCGATCCGCCCGTGGGGTCCCCGCGGCTGAATGCGATCAGGAACAGCGGCACGTCCTCGAAGTGAGCGGCCAGGTAATCTGCCGAGGCGACCACCCGAAGCAACGCCACGCTGGCCGGATCGTGTGGTGCCGCCTTCGCCCGGTCGATTCGCTCCCGGTAGGGCCCCGCCCATAGCTCGGCCATGCACTCCCGGTACAGCGGGCCAAGCTGCCCCTTCACCGCTGGGTCATCAATCAGCATGAACCGCCAGCTCTGGGAATTGCCGCCGCTAGGCGCCCGGATCGCCGCGTCCAGGATCCTGGCCTGGACGTCGCGCGGAACCGGGTCCGGCCTGACTCGCCGCATCGCCCGGGTCGTGTACAAGGCCTCGTAGACGTCCATCTGCCTCCTTGCCGGGGGCCATGGGAGGGGCCGTCAGCCGGGCACTCCCTAGTGGGCGTAGTGGCCGCGGTAATACTCGAACACGAAGCCGATGACGCTCAGCACCACGGCCAGCATGCCGATCAGGAACAACCACCAGCCGAT
>JASIBM010000198.1 GCA_030045175.1 Streptosporangiaceae bacterium
TAGGCCCGGATCGGCAGCTGATGGTAGACGCGAACCAACTCTGGGACCTCCCCACAGCGCGACGGGCCGCCAAGCTCCTGGCCAGGTTTGACATCTACTGGCTAGAAGAGCCGCTGCCCGCGCATGACACCCGCGGGTACGCCGCGCTCCGGTCCGCCATCGACATCCCGGTCGCGGCGGGGGAGAGCCTGTTCACCGAGGCCGAGTTCGCTGCGTTGCTGGCATCGCGGGGCTGCGACTTCGTCCAGCCCAACGTGTGCCGCGTCGGTGGCATCACGCCATTCCTGCGGATCGCCGCCCTGGCCAAGGCCTTCAGCACCCCGGTGATGCCGCATCTGCTGCCGGACATCTCCGGCCAGCTCGCCCTTTGCCTGCCGCTGCCCGCCTTGGTCGAGGACATCGACCAAGGCTCGTTCGCCGCGCTCGGCGCGCTGGAGCGACCAGGTGGCATCACCGTGCAGGGCGACCGCCTGCACAGCCTGCCGGGCCTCGGCCACGGACTCGCCTTCGCCCCGCGCACGGCCGTGACGATGTAATCCCGCGGAGGTCAGAGCATCCTCCAGTCCTTGCCCGGCGCGCGGACCGCATTGGTCAGGATGCGGCGGAAGCCGGCTGCCCAGCCCGTCACCGTGCTCTCGTCGAATTCGTCGAGGTTGTAAAGCACGCCGCCGTAGAGCTCGCCGGACGGTACCAGGTCCAGGTTCCACACCAGGCCGCTTGGGACGTCGGGGTGCTCGTCCTCTTGCAGCTCGTGCTCGTGTATGACCCGGGCGCCCTCCGCGATGGGGATGTTGAAGTCGCCGAACTGCGACTGGAAGTTCGCGAGGATGAACTGTGATGTCCGCAGGTTCTCGCGCGACTTTATGAACTCAGGAATCGCCTGCTCGATCACGCCGACAGGAAGCTCGTGCGCGATGGCATCGATGAAGGTTTCCTTCGTGCGCGCGACGATGTCGCGGAAGCTCGCGCAGCCGGCCAGGTCAGTTCGGAACGGCACCAGGTTGATGAACAATCCCATGGTGTCCTGGAACTGCGGCTCGTCACGCCCTGCGGTGAACGCCCGTATCGTCAGGTCGGTGCCGCCGGTGATCGTGTGGGCCAGGACGTAGAAGGCCGAGAGATTGACCATGAACAGCGAGCTGCGGGTGCTGGTGGCAAGGGTGGCTGCCGCCGCCATGACGTCGGCGTCAATGGAGTATGCGTGCATCGAATATGACCGGGAATAGCTCTGCGGGTGCGGCCGGTCGTTCGGGATGGTGAACTCGCGGGCGCCGCGAAGCTTGTCCAGCCAGTACCTGGGCGCGCCGTCGTCGGCCTGGCTGGCGGCGCTGGCCCGCTGCCACTCGGAATACTCGCGGTATTGCCGGACCGCTGGCAGCTTCACCGGGGTGCCAGTGGCCCGGGCCGCGTAAAACGCCCCGATGTCGCGCACGATCACCATGGCTGACCAGGCGTCTGATGCTGAGTGGTGCACCGTAAGGAGCAAGACGCTGTCCCGGTCGTCGAACCGGCACAGCCGCGCCCGCAGCAGCGGCACCTCCCGCGCGCTCATCGTGCCCCGCTCGGCCTCGGAGATCAGCTCCTGGGCGACCATGTCCCTGGACTTGCCTGTGACCGGCGGCAGGTCCCTGACCTCCAGCGGCACCTGGCACGGCGGCAGGACGAGCTGGTAGGGCGGATCGTCGTCCCTGATCACCAGCGTGCGCAGCAGCTCATGACGTGCGACCACGTCATCGAGCGCGCCCTGCAGCACCGCCAGGTCCACCGGGCCGGTGATGCGGACCGGGCAGCCCAGGATGAACCGGCGGCCGAACGCCCCGCCCTCGTCACCCTGGTCTAGCGAGCAGAACCACTCCTGCGTGAAAGACAACGGGTACCGCTTGGATTCCTGCTCCGGCCCGAGCGGGGCTTGCGTCATCGCCGCCAGTCCTTCTGCCTGGTCATGTGCGCGCGCCGGCTGCCGCCCGGCCGCTTCCTCACGGTCGCAGGCCGGCAGGCTGGCCGCACCTTTCTGATTGCGCCCGGAACCCGACGGTCGGACGACGTGACCGCGCGCGCAGAATCCGATGATCAGACGGTCAGGGCGACGCCCGCGCGCAATGTCGAAGGTGCCGGCGCGTGACCGCGCCTGCCAGGCTGCCGTTCGGGAGGCTCATCTGAGGCGGTCGGCTGCCTGGACCGACCTCTGGGCGGCCGGCCGCTGTGGACTTCCTCGGAAGGTTCAGCGAGGCACTGCCCGTCGGAATGAGGATGACCATGGCGAACCCCTTCGAAGACCCAGATGCTTCCTACCGGGTGCTCGTGAACCATGAGGGTCAGCACAGCTTGTGGCCGGCGACCCTGGCCGTCCCCAAGGGCTGGACCGTCGTCCACGACACGGACTCCCGCGCCAGTTGCCTCGACTACATCGAGAAGAACTGGACGGACATGCGCCCCAAGAGCCTGATCGAGGCCGAGCGCGGCTAGACACATCGTCCGCCGTAGCGACGCGAGCCTCCCCTGGTCGGCGTCGGGGCGGGTGGCATCGCCTTACGGAATGAGGATCAACCATGGCCAATCGCGTTCGACCAGCCTCGTCTGAGCCGAACGTAGCTGAGGCGCTGACGCCGGCGACGCGGCGGGTGCTGGCGGGGTGGGA
>JASIBM010000199.1 GCA_030045175.1 Streptosporangiaceae bacterium
ACCACCGGCACGCTCGGCTCGGTCTCGATCAACCCCGACGGCACCATCCACTACAACCCCAACGGCCAGTTCCAGGGCCTGCTCCAGGGCCAGACCGCCACCGACAGCTTCGGCTACACCGTCTCCGACGGCTACTTCACCGCCTCGGCCACCGTCACCGTCACCATCAACGGCGTCAACGACCCGCCCGTGATCTCGAACATCGAGACCAGCGCGCTCAGCTACCGTGCGCAGGACCCGGCCGTCCAGATCACCGCCGCGCTGACGATCAGCGACGACGACGACGCGACCATGAGCGGCGCGACGGTCTCGGTCACCTCGGGATTCAGCTCGGGCAACGACTCGCTGGAGTTCACCAGCCAGAACGGGATCACCGGCAGCTACGACTCAAGCACCGGCGTGCTCACGCTGTCGGGCGACGCCACGATCGCCGACTACCAGGCCGCGCTGCGCTCGGTGCAGTTCTTCACCAGCGACGACTCGGTGAGCCCCGCCGCGCGGACCATCTCCTTCACGGTCACCGACTCGGTGGGCGCCACAAGCACGGGGACCGCGCAGCGCACGATCGACGTCAGCGAGGCCAACCAGCCGCCGATCGCGATCAACCAGAGCTACACCGCGGTCGGGAACACGCCGCTCGGCGTCGGCACCAGCCCCGCCGCGCCTGCCGCCATCGTCAGCGGCAGCGTGCTGAACGGCGACAGCGACCCGCTTGGTGGCTCGATCAGCGTGACGGGGAACACCGCCCCGGCCCACGGCACGGTCGTGATGAACCCGAACGGCACGTTCACCTACGTACCCGACGCGGGCTTCTCAGGCACCGACACCTTCAGCTACACGATCACCAACAACGACGACCCGCTCAACCCCAAGTCGGCGACGGCCACCGTCACGATCACGGTCGGCCCGGTGGTCTGGTACGTCAACAACTCGCTGGGCGCGGCCGGGACCGGCCAGTCCTCCTTGCCGTTCAACACGCTAGCCGCCGCGACCAGCGCCGCCGGCGCGAACAGCGTCATCTTCGTCTACCAGGGCAGCGGCACCTACACCGGCGGCGTGAGCATGAAGTCCGGTGAGGACCTGTTCGGCCAGCCGCACGGCCTCACCGAGGACGGCTACACCCTGGTCGCGGCCGGCGGGTCCGCGCCCACGATCACCAACTCCGGCGGCGACGGGATCGACCTGGCCGAGAACGCCGACGTCGAGGCCGTCAACGTATCCAGCCCGAGCGGAAACGGCATCGCGGCATCGGGCGTCGACAACGCGACCGTCGGCGCGAGCAACGCGGTGGCGATATCGGGCGCGGGCGCAGACGGAATCCTCGTCAGCGGCGGCAGCGGCAGCCTCGACTTCGCTGGCGCCAGCGTCACCGGCAGCACCGGGCACTCGGTGTCGATCGCCAGCCGCACCGGCGGCACGGTCTCGATCGGCGGCAACATCACCGACCACGGCACCGGCATATCGCTGTCAGGCAACTCCGGCGCCACGATCAGCTTCGGCGGCACGCTGAGCCTGAGCACCGGCACGGACGTCGCCTTCTCCGCCACCGGTGGTGGCACGGTCACAGCCACAGGCTCTGGCAGCACGATCACCACCACCACGGGCACCGCGCTGAGCGTGCAGGACACCACCATCGGCGCGAACGGCCTGACGTTCCAGGCCATCTCGTCCGACGGCGCCAACCCGGGCATCTCGCTGGTCAGCACGGGCACCTCCGGTGGCCTGACCGTCACGGGCACCGGGTCCGCCGGGTCCGGCGGGACGATTCAGGGCTCCGCCGGGGAGGGCATCGAGCTGTCGTCGGCCTCCTTCCCCAGCTTCACCGACATGGTGATCAAGAACAACGCCGCCGACGGGATAAACGGCTCCCAGGTCGACGGGCTCACGCTGGCCGGCAGCACCGTGTCAGGCAACGGCACCCAGGCGGACGTCTCTGGCGAGGACGACGACGGCCTGGACTTCTCGCCGAACGGCACGGGCTCCCCCGACGGCCTGACCGGCACCGTGTCGATCACCAACTCCGTGATCACCGGCTCGGCGGACAATAACGCGATCATCAGCGACACCAGCGGCAGCCTGAACCTGACAGTCACCGGCAGCACGTTCAGCGACGACAACGCCACCACGGGCAACGACGGGCTGCACATCGACGCCGATGGGACCACCGACGCCACCGTCAGCGTCACCGGCTCGACGTTCACGAACAACTTCGGCGACCACTTCCAGTTCTCGACCGACTCGGCCTCCAGCGGCACGAACAGCGTCACGTTCTCCGACAACACGCTGACGAGCACCGACTCGGGGATCCTCGGCGGCGGCGTGGTGATCAGCCCGTACGGGAACTCCAGCACCTCGATCACCATCGACGGCAACAACATCCAGGACTCCGTCTTCACCGGCATCGCGATAGACGAGGACGGCACCAGCGGCACGCTCTCAGGAACCGTGCACGGCAACACGATCGGGACGGCCTCGTCCGCGAACTCCGGCTCGCAGGGCAACGACATCGGCATCTTCGCCGAGGGCTCGGTCACCGAGACCCTCGCGATCACGGGCAACACCCTCTACCAGTACGAGAACGAGGCCGGGATCAACTTCCTCGACCGCGAGGGCAGCCCGACGATGAACCTGACCATCACCGGCAACACGATCGCCGACCCTGGCGCGTTCGGAAGCTGGGGCCTGCTCGGCGAGGCCGGGGCGGAGACCGGGGACGCCGGCACCGTGTGCGCCGACATATCCGGCAACTCGATGACCGGCTCGGCCCAGCCCGGCCAGGGCGGCGCCGACTTCGAGCTCGACCAGGAGTTCGGCAGCACGATCAAGCTGCCCGGCTACGCCGGCGGCGCCGAGAACACCAGCGCGGTCGTCAGCTTCGTCCAGGGCAACAACGTCAGCGGCGGCACCCCGAGCGGCATCGCCACAGTCAGCGGCAGCGGCGGCGGCTTCACCGGCGCCACGAGCTGCCCAGCACCATGACCACCCAGGCAGGCACCAGAAGATAGTAAGGAGCGGTAGTGGGCACACCGTACCTGTCCGAGATCAAGATCATGTCATTCGGCTTCGCCCCGAAGGGGTGGGCGCAGTGCAACGGGCAACTGCTCCCGATCAACCAGAACCAGGGACTGTTCTCCCTGCTCGGCACCACCTACGGAGGTGACGGCCGGGTCAATTTCGGCCTGCCCAACCTCCAGGGCAGGACCGCGAACCACATGGGCAGCGGATTCACGCTCGGGCAGCTCGGCGGCGAGCAGGCGCACACCCTGAGCATCAGCGAGCTACCCACCCACGTGCACACGGCAGTGGGCACCACCACGGCAGGGAACTCGCCGATACCCACCAGTAACTACCTCGGCAAGGCCGACAACATGTACGGCCCGCCAGCGAACCTTACCTCGCTTCAGCCGGGCACGATCGGCGTCGTCGGCGGCAGCCAGCCGCACAACAACATGCAGCCATACCTGGTGCTGAACTTCTGCATCGCCCTGCAGGGCATCTTCCCGACCCAGAACTAGGAGCCAGGCGTGTCTAACCCTTACGTCGGTGAAATACGGATGTTCGGTGGCAACTTCGCCCCGGCCGGCTGGCACTTCTGCGACGGCTCGCTGCTGGCGATCAGCAACAACGAGTCACTGTTCAACCTCATCGGCACCACCTACGGTGGCGACGGGGTGAGCACGTTCGCGCTGCCCGACCTGCGCGGGCGGCTCCCGGTCCACCAGGGCGGCGGGCTCACGCTCGCGCAGACTGGCGGCACCGAGACGGTCACGCTCACCACCACCACGATTCCCGCGCACTCGCACCCGTACCTGGCCTCGACCAGCCCGGGCGGGACGAACGATCCCACCGGCAACGTCCTCGCGGCGGCCGTCGCAGGCAGCGCCTACGTGCAAATGGCGCCCACGACCCCCCTGGCGGCGACGAGCATCGGCAGCACGGGCGGCAGCCAGCCGCACGACAACATGCAGCCGTACCTGTGCGTCTCGTTCATCATCTCGCTGTTCGGCGTCTTCCCGAGCCAGAGCTGAAAGGGAGCCCGGTGTCAAATCCGTTTCTTGCCGAGATCAGGATCTTCCCGTTCAACTTCGCCCCCACCGGATGGGCGATGTGCAACGGCCAGCTACTACCGATCAGCCAGAACACCGCGCTCTTCTCGCTGCTTGGCACCACCTACGGCGGTGACGGCAAGTCCAACTTCGCGCTGCCGAACCTCCAGGGCAGCGCCGCCATGTTCTACGGTCAGGGACCAGGCCTCAGCCCGCACGACATCGGCGAGACCGGCGGCGAGACTACCGTGTCGCTGCTGGAATCTGAGCTGCCTTCGCACTCGCACGCCTTCATGGCCAGCGCGCACGACGCGAACCTGAACAACCCGGCGCCGCAGAACTCGCTGGCGCGGACCACGCCGGCCCTGCTGTACACGACGCCGGCGACGGGACTGCCGACCGTGACGATGTCGGGCAATGTCATAGCGCCGGCCGGCGGGGACCAGCCGCACAATAACCTGATGCCGTACCTGACACTCAACTTCTGCATCGCGTTGCAGGGCGTCTTCCCGCCCCGCTCGTGATCACCGCGGGGACGCCGGGCCTGCGCCCGGCCGGGCCGGACGACGGCGAGCTGCTCTACCGCATCTACGCGAGCACGCGGGAATCCGAGCTCGCCGTCACCGGCTGGGACGAGCCGGCCAAGGAAGCGTTCCTGCGCATGCAATTCACCGCCCAGGACACCTCCTACCACGCCACCTTCCCCGACGCGAGCTACGACCTGATCGTCGGCGACGGGGAGAGGGTGCTTGGCCGGCTGTACGTCGACCGCGGCGAGAAGGCATGGCTGGTGATCGACATCGCGCTGCTTCCCGAGCACCGCGGCAAGGGAATCGGCACCCGGTTGCTCAGCGAGATCCTCGGCGAGGCCGCGCCGGCCGGAAAGCCGGTCCAGATCTACGTCGAGCGATTCAACCCCGCCCGGCACCTGTATGACCGGCTAGGATTCCGCCAGATCGCCGATCAAGGCGTCTACCTGCTGCTCGAACGGGAGCCCGGCTACCCGAACACGGCTTCGTAGCGCATCGCCGTCGGCTTGCCCTCCGGCGCGGCGGGCTCGTCTGGCCCGATCGGGACGATGAACAAGTCGAGCACGCCGAATCGCTCATGCTCTAGGCGGCAGATGCCCTGCGCGAGCACCGGCTGAAGCGGACCGTGAAACAGCACGGAGAACGGGATCCGGAACGCGTCGGAACGGCCCTCCGCCTGCTCGGTGACCTCGACGAGCTCAACCTCGACGGAGACATCGGATCCGTCGCGGGAGGACCTTCCCGCTAGCAGGAACCGGCCACCAAGGACGTCGCGGAAATCCGCGGCTGTCAGCGTCTGGAGCGAACGGCCACTTGTCATGGGCGCATCCTATGCCGTCGAAGCCACGCCGCACCGCCAGGCCTTGGCGACACCTGGGCCCGAGAATCGGTGACGTGAGGCAAACAAAGTTACGCATGGTATTAGAGTGGCGAATTCTGGACGGTCAATCAGGGCTAGCTTCACCCCGAGAGCCGTGTAAGTATCTTACTTAGAAGCGGCCCCCGGAAGGAGCCAGATGGGAAGGAAAGTCGTCCTATTCGCTGCGCTGCTCACCGCGATCACAGCACTGGCCGTGCCCGGCGTGGCCTCGGCCACCACCACCACGCCAACCGGCACGGGCCTGGTGTGTGACAACAACACGAGTTCTAACAACTGCCTCTCCGCGAATGGCACTCAGGGTGACGTCGTGTACGGCAAGGCGGCCACGGTCGACAACGAGGAAACGACGAGCGTCAACGCGGCCACCGTGTGCAACGGCACGGACACGGTGGACGGTGGCGGAACGACGGCATGCCCGTTCGTCAGCGGATCAGGCATGAACTCCACGTACAAGGGTGACTTGATCGTCATCCTATCCAATGTCCCAGAGGGTGCTATTTTCGAAGCCGATGACTCTAACATCGTGCAGGGCCATGGCGGAGACGGCATGGAATGGGTGCTAGCACCCAATGGCACCGGGGTTTATATCCTGGTAAGCGTTTACGAGTCCAACGGCGGGACCGCGACGTTCGCCTGTTCTGATGGCATCGATGAACCTACGCTGGTATCAACCCAATTCCTGGGATCGGGCTCCTGCGATTGGGTGCTGCCGCCAATCTAGCAACCGTCCAGGCAGTGGCCGACACCTCAGCAGCGACCTGACGGCCGTGGCAGGCGGGGGCGCACGCGCTTCCATGATCACGGACTCGCGCCTGCAGATGCTGCCGACGCGAGTCCGTGATCACCAGGGGTCACAGTACCTTATCATCACTTATGATGATAAGGTACTGGTGGGTTCGAGGTGTGGTGGCCGCAGCCGCGGCGACCACGGCGTTCGCGGCGATGACGCTCGCCGGAGGCGCGCCAGCGAGCACGGGCGCGAGCACGCGGTGGAGCGAGGCCGAGGCTCGCGCTGACCTCATCAGCAGGCTCGCGGCGACGCCGCTCGCCTTCCGTGACAGCCTGCACGACTCGGCTGGCAACACGATGGACACCGCGAAGATCCTCCAGGCCAGCCCGGGGAACTACCTCGCCGTGTACACGACGGGAAACGTCATCAAGCTCGCGACGTCCACCGACCTGATGAACTGGACCTACGTGCGGGACCTGGACACGTCCGCGACTCAGCCCTACATCGCGGCCGGGCCGGACGGCTCCTACCTGCTCGCCGACGAGAAGTTCGACGCCGCGGGAGCCACCTCCGGGTCGAGTCACCTGTACTTCGCTCACTACGCCAGCCTCGGCGCGCTGCTGGCCGGCCAGCCGGACTGGCACGCCGCCCCGCCGCTTGACCCATCGCTGCACGGTGACAGGTTCTACTCGCAGTGCAACGAAGGCACCCCGGACATTCACGGGATTCGCCTGGCGCGCGGCCAGGCCGAGGTGAGCTTCGGGTTCCACTACAACTCACGCTGCGGCTCGCCAGGACCGGACCGGGAGGCCTACGGCAGCTTCACGGTCACCGGCATAGACCCCGGTACCGGGCAGGCAACCGCGAGCTGGTCAGCCACCAGGGACATCGTCCGCGACAAGGCCGCCGCCGCGATCGGATACACCGGCAGCCAGGGCGGCCGTGACGACATCACCTGGCATGGGTGGCGATTCAGCATCGGTGAGGCGCAGTGCGGTTCGCGGATCACCGCCGACTGCACGGTCGGCGATGACGCGTATGACTTCGCCAGCCTGCGCTACATCCTGTACGACTACTCGAACCGGCGGGCATACCCCGTCGCCATACCGCCGGGCGTCGAGACCGCCCGCGGCTCGGTGGCCCGTTGCCACGGGAACCCGAAGATAACGGCGCTGAATGCCCCGGGCGGCAGGCCCGTCCTGGTCGTGACCGGCTATATCTTCGGACCGCCCGGCGGCTGCGTCCCGGCGGGCACCATAGCCGGCGAGTTCCTTTACGAGGTACCCGCGAGCTAGCACGAGGTCTGCAGGAACAGCGCCTTCAGCAGGGCTCCCCACTGGTACACGATCTGGTATGGCCAGTTGGTCTGCGTCGGGTCCGGCGGCGTGGTCATGACGTAGACGGGGCCGCCGAAGCACCGCTCCACCCGCAGCCTGGCGCGGGTGTCCTGAGGCGTGATGGTCACCAGCGCGACCGAGCGCCAGTGATACTTCCTCGCCAGGCGGCCGATGTACTCAGCCTCGCCCTCGGTCGACGCGGGCGTGGGGTTGAAGCAGATGAGCCTGACGCCAGGGACCGGCCGCGGGCAGCTGTAGCCGGAGCCTGGCGTGCCGAGGGAAACCACCAGGAATCGCGGCCGGTGCTGGCGCGCCAGCTGGAGGGCACGGCGCAGGATCTTGCCCGGACCGTCCATGATGGCGATCGCGCTCACCTTGGCTGGCATGCCCTGGGCCGGCCAGATGAACAGGCGAGCGGTCGCCGCGCTCAGGACCACGACGAAGACAGCCAGCGCGAGCCCGATCCTGCGCCAGCGCCTCGCCCGGCGCGAGACGACCCGGGCGCCCGGTGCTACGGGCCCGCGTCGCACGGCACTGAACGTGCGCCGCGGGGCGAGGGGACCGCGGAAGGTTCCCGGCGGGGCGAGGGGACCGTGACCTGGGCACGAGGTACTTCTCCCGAGCGCCCACGCCGCGCCACCACCAGGTAACCGGTGCCCATCCAGCGGCGCCAGCCGCGCGTGACAGTCCGATCATGCGGAATCCGCTCTGCCCTTCGCGCCAGGGCGGGAAGGCGGTCGAACGGCGGGAGATGCGGCGTGACATCGAAATGAACCAGATCGACCGGCGCCAGGTCGACCCTAGCCAGCATGCGCTTCAGCCAGCCCGCCGGAATGCCCCGGATGCCGGTGCGGCGCGCGCCGTGCCGCCGGTCGAGCGGGCGGCCGAGAAGCCTCTCAATCATTGCCAGGATCCGCAATGAGGGCCAGTAGACGAACCACTCGGTGATCCGGTAAGGGCTCATCGGATTCAACATGGTGACTATGACGATGCCGCCCGGCCGGACGACCCTGGATATCTCGCGGACGGCGAGGCCCGCGTTGGCATACTCAAGTGAGCCGAGCACGAGAACGACATCAAAGCTCGAATCGAGGAAGGGCAGCGCCTCGAGCTCGCCGGTGGCCGGCCCCACCTGACCGAGATCGCCCGTGCTGGCCACGCAGTACTTAGTCATCGCTATTGATTGATCAAGCACCGTGATGCGGAAGCTGGCCGGCGACGACGTGAGCAGGGCACGCGTCATGACCCCCGGCCCGCAGCCTGCGTCCAGCACGTCTCCGCCTGGGTGGCTCGCCAGGATGTCCTGAACTAGTCGCTGGCGAGATAGCCGGAATCGGCCGTCGTGCCGGTCGTCGTGGGTGGCGCGCACGTACTCTACAGCCGCGTCCGCGCTTTCGTACTGCGCAATGACGCGTCCTTTACGCGAATTTTGTTTCACTTATCTAGCAGTTTGATCGCATCGGCCAATGGCGGGGCATGCCGATCTCGCTCCGAGATGGCGGCGGCCGGAAGTGGCCACGGTATGCCTAGCTCAGGATCATTGAAGGCAATGGACACGTCCTCGGCGGGGTCATGAGCGCGATCGATCCGATAGGACACGTCCGCGGGCTCGGTAAGCGCCTGGAACCCGTGCGCGCAACCGGCTGGCACGTAGAGTGATTCCTGCGTATCACCGCGCAGGTCGAAGCTTTCCCAGTTGAGGTACGTGGGCGAGGCAGGGCGCAGGTCGAGTACGACATCGAAGATCGCCCCGTAGGAGCACCGGACCAGCTTCGCCTCCCCCGTCCCGCGCCGCACGTGCAGGCCGCGCGTCACCCCCAGGGCAGAGCGGGACACGCTGTCCTGGACGAACGGCGCTGGGTCCAGCCCCGCGGCGCGCATCACGTCCACGTCGTATGTCCGGCAGAAGAACCCGCGCTCGTCGACATGCGGAGCTGGCTTAAACAACAAGGCGCCAGCAATGCGCGGGATGGTGCAAATTTCCACGCGGAACTCCTCCGGCGGATGCCAAGGCTGCGCTCACCCGAGGCCCTCGGCCGGCGCCAGCAGGCGCCTGGCGACATGGGCAGGGCGACCCGACGCGCCATAAGAGAATCGGCGCTCGCACCATGATACGTCCATGCTCAGAACTTCGGCTCGGGGGTATTTCCGGCCCATTCGCGGTATCACCGTCCCCGCTCGGCGCTCCTGTGGTATGCCGGTTCCCCGGGGTAAGCCAGCCGCCCAGCCATGGAGCCAGTCAGCAGGAAGGGGACGCGCATGAAGGTTGTGGTGGTCGGCCTCGGCTACGTCGGCACCGTGACCGCGGCCTGCCTGGCCTCGGGCGGGCATGACGTCTGGGGGGTCGACATCGACCCGGCGAAGGTGGATGACCTCAACCGGGGCCGCAGCCCGGTGGCTGAGCCAGGCCTGGACGCCATGGTGGCGCGGGCGGTAGCCGACGGCGCGCTGCACGCGACGTCGTCGTGCGCCCAGGCCCTTGACCAAGCCGAGATATCGCTGGTGTGCGTGGGGACGCCATCGACGCCGCGCGGCGCCACCGACCTTTCGTACCTGCGTCGAGCCGTGGCGGAGATCGCCGCGGCACTCCGGACCGCCGAGCGGGCCCCCGGCGGTCACAGCGTCGTGATCCGCAGCACGGTCCCGCCGGGTACGGTCGACGAGATCGTGGCGCCGGCGCTCGCGGAGATCCTGGGCGAGGCCGCCGAGCCCACCGGAGTGGCGATGTGCCCGGAGTTCCTGCGGGAGGGCTGCGGTATCGCGGACTTCTACGCACCGCCCCTGCTGGTGGCCGGGACCTCGGACGCCCGCGTCGCGACCTCGGTGCGGCGCCTCTTCGCCTTCCTCGACCAGCCCGTGCAGCTGGTGGATGTGCGCATCGCCGAGGCGCTCAAGTACGCCTGCAACGCGTTCCACGCCACCAAGGTGGCATTCACCAACGAGGTCGCCCGGCTGTTCCGGCTCCTCGACGTCGATTCCCGCCAGGTCATGTCCCTGTTCTGCGAGGACCAGGTGCTCAACATCTCGCCGAGCTACCTGCGCCCTGGCTTCGCCTTCGGCGGATCGTGCCTGCCCAAGGACCTCAGGTCGCTGCTGCACCTGGCGCGCGTGAGCGGCGCAGACCTGCCGCTGCTCGCGGCCACGCTGGCCACCAACGAGCTCACCGTGAGCGACGTCGTCGACCGAGTGGTCGCGTCCGGCGCCCGCACCGTCGCGCTGTTCGGCCTGAGCTTCAAGATGAACACCGACGACCTGCGCGAGAGCCCGTACGTGGAGGTCGCGGAGCGACTGATCGGCAAGGGATTCGAGGTTCGCATCTACGACCAGGTGGTCAACCCTGCCCGCCTGGTCGGCGCCAACCTGCGGTACGTGGAGTCGAAGCTGCCGCACCTGAGCCGCCTGCTCGCCCGCGAGCCCGCCGACGTGCTGGCCGGGGCCGACGTGGCCATCGTGTCGGCGACCAGCCCGCCCGTGCTCGACGCGCTGCGCGCCCGCCCGCCCCGCCGCCTGATCGACCTGTGCGGCCAGCTCGGCGCCGAGCTCGAGGCATTGCCCGGCTATGAGGGGATCGGCTGGTGAGCCGCGTCCTGATCATCGTCCAGAATCTGCCCGTCCCTTTCGACCGGCGGGTCTGGCTCGAGTGCCAGGCGCTCGTCGCCGCCGGCCATGAGGTGTGCGTCGTCTGCCCCAAGGGGGAAGGCGACCCTGCCTTCGAGGTCGTCGACTCGGTGCGGCTGTACAAGTACCGTCCGTACGCCCCAGGCGGCAGCAAGCTCGGCTTCATCACCGAGTACGTCTACTCCTTCCTGGCGACCGCGCGGCTGGTACTGAGGGCCCGGCGCTCTGGCCGGTTCGACGTGATCCAGGCGTGCAACCCGCCCGACATCTTCTGGCCGATCGCCATGGCGGCGCGGGCCGTCGATCGCACCAGGTTCGTCTTCGACCACCACGACCTCTGCCCTGAGCTATATCAGTCGCGCTTCCCTGACGGGCCGAAGCTGCCGTACCGGGCGCTGCGCGCGCTCGAGCGCCGGACGCACCGCAGCGCCGACCATGTGATCGCCACGAACGACTCCTACCGCGAGATCGCCATCCGGCGCAGCGGCAAGCCGGCCGACGCGGTGACTGTCGTCCGCACGGGCCCGGACCCCGAGCGGCTGCGGCGAGGCGCGGCGAGACCCGAGCTACGCCGGGGCAGGCGGTTCCTGGCCGCTTACATCGGCGTCATGGGGCCACAGGACGGGGTGGACATCGTCGTACGGGTCGCCGACATCCTCGTGCACGACCTGCACCGTGACGACATCGCCTTCACCTTGATCGGCTCGGGTGACTGCTACCACGAGCTGGTGGCGCTGCGCGACGAACTGCATCTCGGCGGCCACGTCGAGTTCACCGGCCGGGCACCCGATGACCTCGTCGCGCAGATCCTGTCCACGGCGGACGTCGGCTTGTCACCTGACCCGAAGAATCCGCTCAACGACGTCTCCACGATGAACAAGACCATGGAGTACATGTCGTTCGAAATGCCGCTCGTCGCCTTCGACCTGCGGGAGACCCGGATCTCCGCGGGCGACGCGGCGGTCTACGTCACGCCCGGCGACCTGCACGGCTACGCCCAGGCGATCATCGACCTGATGGACGACGAGCCGCGGCGCGCCAGGCTCGGCCGGATCGGGCGTGCCCGGGTCGAGCAGGAGCTCGCCTGGAGCCATCAGGAGCGCGCGTACCTTGACGTCTACCGTGGCGTGCTCGGCCAGCCCGCCTCGCTCGACCTGACCGGAGCCTGAAATGTGCGGGATCGCCGGGTGCTATCAGCAGGCCGATGGCCGCAAGCTGACCGACGTCATGACCGACAGGATCGCGCACCGCGGGCCGGATTCCGCCGGCGCCTGGCACCAGGAGCAGGACCGCCTGGCCGTTCACCTCGGCTTTCGCAGGCTCTCCATCATCGACCTGAGCGCAGCCGCCGACCAGCCGTTCTGCAAGCAGGGCCTAGCGCTTGTCTACAACGGCGAGCTGTACAACTACAAGGCGCTGCGGGCCGAGCTCGCCAGCAGGGGCGCGGTGTTCCGCACCGAGTCTGACACCGAGGTGGTGCTGGAGGCATGGCGCCACTGGGGACCAGCCGCGCTTGACAGGTTCCGCGGCATGTTCGCGTTCGCGCTGATGGATACCACGACTGGTGAACTGGTCCTTGCCCGCGATCCGCTGGGCATCAAGCCGCTGTATTACCTGCCGCGCGGGACGGGCGTGGTCTTCGCTTCTGAGCTGAAGGCGCTGGTCAGCGCCGTCGGCCCGGAGCTGCGGATCGAGCCAGGCGCGCTGGTGGCCTCCATGTTGTACTACTGGCTGCCCGAGCAGCGCTGCGCGATCGACGGGGTGCACAAGCTTCCCGCCGGGTCCTGGGCCACCTTCCGTCCCGACGGCACCTTCGACGTGCGGCACTACTGGCGGGTCGAGGAGGTGGCCGCGCAGGCAGCTGCCGGGCGGCCCGAGGACCTGCGGGAGGTCATCGAGGACTCGGTCACCGCGCACCTGGTCTCCGACGTGCCCGTGTCCAGCTTCCTGAGCGGCGGCCTCGACTCGAGCATCGTCACCGTGCTCGCGCACCAGGCCGATCAGGCGATCGACGCCTACACGATCGCCTTCCGGCCGGAAGACCAGCGGCTTGAGGCGATGCCTGACGACGCGAGCTACGCGCGGAAGGTGGCGGCGAGGTACGGGATCGACCTGCACGAGATCGTGATCTCACCCGATATCGTCGACCTGCTGCCCAAGATGGTCGACATACTCGACGAGCCGATCGGCGACCCGGCCGCCATCAACACGCTGCTCATGTGCGAGGCCGCGCGGGCGCGGGGCGTGAAGGTGGTCTTGTCAGGGATGGGCGCCGACGAGTTGTTCGGCGGCTACCGCAAGCACCTGGCCTGCCTGCTGGCCAGCAGGTACTGCCGCCTGCCCGGGGCCCTGCGGCACGGCCTGGTGCAGCCCGTGGTCGGCCGGCTGCCGGTCAGCGCCGCGGGACGCGGCCTGCGCTACACCCGCTGGGCCAAGCGGTTCCTCACCTTCGCCGAGCTCGCCGAGGAGCCAAGGTTCCGCCGCAGCTACACGTTGTACGACCCGGACGAGCTGACCGCGCTGCTCAGCCCGGACCTGGCCAGCCACGTCGGCGAGGTGATCGGCGAGCACAGCGAGATCTACCACGACAACTCGCTGCCAGACGAGGTCAACCGGATGTGCCTGGCCGACGCGCGGTTGTTCCTGCCCGGCCTCAACCTCGCCTACACCGACCGGGCGAGCATGGCTGCGTCGGTCGAGGTGCGGGTCCCGTTCGTCGACCCCCTGGTCGCTCGGGCCGCGTTCGCGCTGCCTGGCAGCGCGAAGATCCACGGGCGGCAGGCCAAGGTCGCGCTGAAGCAGGCCGCAAGCCAGTGGCTGCCAGCGGAAATCGTGCACCGTCCCAAGGCGTCCTTCAGCGCCCCGCTGCGCTCCTGGGTCTCTGGCGACCTGCGCGAGCTCATCGCCGACGTGCTCGCCGGTGGCGAGCTCGTGACGTCCGGCATGGTCCGCAGCGACGCGCTGGCCGAGCTGATCGACGCCGACCAGGCCGGCCGCGAGGACCGGTCGAAGCAAATCTGGCAGCTATTGACGCTGGAGCTGTGGTTCCGCCACGCCCAGTCAACAGGCGTCGCCACCTGACCGTGACAGGACTGAGGACAACCGTGAAACAAATAGCGCAGAACTATAAGAGCGGCGAGCTCACCGTCCTTGACGTGCCGGCCCCGACCGGCCGGCCAGGCGGAGTCCTTGTGCAGTCCCTGTACTCGCTCATCTCGACGGGGACCGAGATGATGAAGGTCAGCGAGGCCAGGATGTCGATGGTGGGCAAGGCCAGGGCGCGACCCGATCAGGTCAGGAAGGTGCTCGA
>JASIBM010000200.1 GCA_030045175.1 Streptosporangiaceae bacterium
CCAGTGAGGACAGCGCGAACCAGGTCTCCTGAGCGTGGGCCAGGGTGGCCGCGGCCTGCTGCGCGGCCTGGTCCAGGCCGGTCTCGGTCCGCCGGGCCTGGGCCAGCTGCTGCTCCACGGCGGCGCGCCGGGCCGCCGCGGCCGCCTCGTCCGCCTCGTCGCGCTGCAGTTCGGCGGACAGCGTCACGTAGTCGTCGGCGAGCAGCCGCAGCCGGGCGTCCCGCAGCTCGGCCTGGATGACGGCCGCCTTCCTGGCCAGCTCGGCCTGCCGGCCGAGCGGCTTGAGCCGACGGCTCAGCTCGGCGGTGAGGTCGACCAGCCGGGTCAAGTTGGCCTGCATCGCCTCGAGCTTGCGCAGCGCCTTCTCCTTGCGCCTGCGGTGCTTGAGCACCCCGGCGGCTTCCTCGATGAGCGCGCGCCGCGCCTCGGGGCCTGCGTTGAGTATGTCGTCCAGGTGGCCCTGGCTCACGACCACGTGCATCTCACGGCCAAGGCCGCTGTCGGACAGCAGTTCCTGCACGTCGAGCAGGCGGCACCCGGTGCCGTTGATCGCGTACTCGCTCTGGCCGGTGCGGAACATCAGCCTGCTGATCGTGACCTCGGCGTAGTCGATGGGGAGCGCGCCGTCGGTGTTGTCGATCGTGAGGGTGACCTCGGCCCGGCCGAGGGCCGGGCGGCCTGCCGTGCCCGCGAAGACGACGTCCTCCATCTTGCCGCCGCGCAGCGGCTTGACCCCCTGCTGACCCATCACCCACGAGAGGGCGTCAACGACGTTGGACTTGCCCGACCCGTTCGGGCCCACCACGCACGTGATGCCCGGCTCGAAGCGAAGCGTGGTCGCTGAGGCAAAGGACTTGAATCCCCGCAGCGTGAGGGTCTTCAGGTACACCCGCCGTGCTCCTCATCAGATCGCGCCAGTCCCACCGAACCCTACCGCGCGCTGCGGCGAGCATCGGGTAATCGGATCATGCCGACGGCGGATAAAGCACGCACACGGGACGCTCAGATCGGTGCCGACCCAGCAGATTGATGCCGACTCAAGCTAGCGCGGCCCGGGCCTTGAGGTTAGGCGGGTCCGTGCTAGCTCAGTGAGTGCTAGCTCAGGTCAGGGCCGGCTCTCGATCGTCTAGCAGCAACTCATGACGGACGCCGGACGCGAGCACGTCGTTGACTTCCTGCAGCCGAGCGAGTTCGGCTTCAAGGTCTCGCACGCGCGCCTGCAGACGACGCATCTCGGAAACCATGCGGGGATCCGGCCCGCCAACATGGCCAAGCAGAGCCTTCGCCATTGCTTGAGGTCCTCCACACTGAGTGACCAGAGTGGGCGCGCACGCGGAGATACAGGATCGCGCTCGGCTGCGCGCAGGTAACCCATTCATCGTCCCATCCCAAGGGACTCAGGTCAAGTTGGCGCCCGGCGGGCTGTGTCCATCATCGCTCGACGAAGCCAGCGAGTCCACCTCGCGCGACGTCCCAGCGGTGTGTCACCTGGATTACCCGCCCAGGCGCGCGGCGCGCCTCGGGCAGCGCGGCTGCCTCAGGCAACGCGCCCGCCTCGCGGAATTCCCCCGCCTGGCGGCATTCCCCGGCCTCGCGGCATTCCCCGGCCTCGCGCGATGCCCCAGCCTCAAGCCGGCCAAGCAATTCCGCGCAGCCCGCGCGGTCGCCTTCGACGACGATCCGCACCCGGCCGTCGGCCAGGTTCTCGGCCGCCCCGACCAGGCCAAGCTCGATCGCGTTGGCGCGCACCCACCAGCGAAACCCGACCCCCTGCACCTGGCCGAAGACCCATGCGGTCAGCCTGGCCTGCGCCCCAGGCCCGCCGTCCGCGCCGACTGCGGTCACCAGCGTCCTCGCCTGGGCCGAGGCTGGCACCTCGGACAGCTATAGGACGACCGGTTCATGAACTTCTCCCTGACCACGGCCGTGCCGCAACGAGGACAAGGCTCGCCTTGCCTCCCGTAGACGGCGAGGGAACGCGAGAAGTACCCGCTCTGCCCGTTGACCTGGACATAGAGACTGTCGAACGACGTACCTCCGGCCTCGATGGCCTCGCGGAAGACGTCGCGGACAGCGGCAAGGAGGCGCTCGACGTCGGGGCCGCGCAGCCGGTCCGTGGCGCGCGCCCAGTGCATCTCGGCCCGCCACAACGCCTCGTCGGCGTAGATGTTGCCCACGCCGCTAATCAGCGACTGATCGAGCAGCGCACGCTTGATGCCGGTTTGCCTCCTGCGGACTCTCGCGGCGAATCGCGCATCGTCGAAGGCCGGCTCGAGCGGGTCGGGGGCGATGTGAGCGATCGCCTGCGGCAACTCGGCGCCGCCTGGCACGTAACACAGGTGCCCGAACGTCCGCTGATCGACGAACCGCAGGTCAGGTCCGGCGTCTGTGAACTCGAACCGGGCACGCACGTGCGGGGTGAGCGGACGGCCTGGCTCGCCGACGATGAGCTGGCCGCTCATGCCCAGGTGGGCGAGCAGCGCGTCCTCGCCTACCGGCAGCCACAGGTACTTGCCCCGCCGGCGCGCGATGCCCGCCACCGCACCGGCAAGCGCCGCGGCGAAATCGTCAGGGCCGGCCGCGTGACGCCTGGCCACGCGCGGATGCAGCAACTGCACGGACGCGAAACGGCGGCCGCTGACGTGCCGCTCCAATCCGCCCCTGACCGTCTCCACCTCGGGAAGCTCGGGCACCGTTAACCGCCGGTATCCCAGCCAGCCGCGCCAGCCCCGTC
>JASIBM010000201.1 GCA_030045175.1 Streptosporangiaceae bacterium
GGAGTAACGCCTGGGGAGCTGACCTGGGATCCGCGGCGGCGCTGTAGGCCACGCTCGGTAACTGACTAGCCCTAGGACTTAGCTCCTGTAAGGCTCTCGTTATGGCGTTTCCGTCGGCCCATCGGCAAAGCCTCATGGTGGGTACCGAATAGTTATTCCGGATTGAGAGAGTGCTGGGCTATCCAGGGCTTCGCGTGGACCGGACCGGATCGGGTCTGTCCTTCGGTCCGGAGCATGGGTGCGTCCCGGGCGAGGTGGCGTCCCTGATCTAACGGGCCTTCTGGCCGGAGTGGCGTAGGCTTGGCGGTGCTGGCCGGCAGCGGTGTTTGTCCTTTTATCGTTGCTGAGCTAGGAGCGTGCTGGTGATGGTGGCGGCGGGCGTGCCGGTGCTTGTTGCCTGCCCGCCGTTTGCGGGCAGGTTCAGAGAGCTTTCCTGGGCGGGGACCCGGGTGGGGCGGGCGTGCCGGTGCTGACGGGCCAGGTCTTTGTCTCGCATACCTCTGACATGGCGGTGTTCCCGCAGGGCCGTTCGTTCGTGCGGGCGGCGCTGGATGGGGTAGTCCGGGCGGGGATGGCGCCGGTGGACATGGCGTATTTTGCGGCGCGGGATGAGCAGCCGGCTGATTACTGCCGGGAGCGGGTCCGCCAGTGCGAGGTGTACCTGGCGGTGGTGGGCTTGCGCTACGGGTCGGTCGTGCCGGGCGAGGCGATCTCGTACACCGAGCTGGAGTTCACCGAGGCGGGCGCTGCGGGGTTGCCCCGCCTGGTGTTCCTGCTCGATGAGAACGCGACCGGGTCGGCGGATGCGGACCGGGGCGCGGTGGACCGGTTCCGGGAGCGGCTGCAAGGGGCCGGGCTGGTCACCAGTAATTTCTCCACGGCCGATGGCCTGGAGCTTGCCGTGTACCAGGCCCTCACGGAGCGGGCTGGCGGTGGCCGGGCGGGGCACGTGCGGTTCTCGCTGCCGCCGGACACGGCGGCGTTCACTGGCCGTGGCGAGGAGCTGGGCGCGATCACGGCCACGGTGACGGGCGCGGCCGGGGGCGGTGGTGTGGTGGCGGTCCGGGCGATTGACGGGATGCCGGGAGTGGGCAAGACCGCCCTGGCGGTCCACGCTGCGCACGCGCTGGCCGGCCGGTTCCCGGACCGGCAGCTGTTCATCGACCTGCACGCGCACACCCCGGGCCAGGATCCGGTGCGGCCTGAGGATGCCCTTGCTGGGTTGCTGACCGCGACCGGGGCGGACCCCCGGTTCTTGCCTGGGGATCTGGAGGGGCGGGCGGGGATGTGGCGGGACCGGATGGCCGGCCAGCGGGCGCTGCTGGTGCTCGACAACGCCGCCAGCAGCGGCCAGGTCATCCCGCTGCTGCCCGGCGGCGGCGACTGCCTGGTCCTGGTCACCAGCCGCAGGCACCTGGGCGACTTGCCCGGCCTGGTCGTGCCGGTGCTGCTCGATGCCCTGCCCGCGGGTCAGGCGCAGGAGATGTTCACCCGGCTGGCGCCCCGCGCCGCCGCCGACCCGGCCGGGGTCGCGGAGGTCGTCCGGCTGGCCGGGTCCTTGCCGCTGGCGGTCTCGCTGCTCGCCCGCGTGCTCGCCCGGCATCCGTCGTGGACGCTGGCGGACCTGGCCGCGGAGACCCGGGACGGGCTGCTCGCCTTGGCCGCGGAGCACCAGAGCGTTGCCGCCGCGTTTGAGGTGTCCTACCGGTACCTCGATCCGGCCCGGCAGCGGCTCTTCCGCCTGCTGGGCCTGCACCTGGGCGCCACCACCGACGCTTACGCGGCCGCCGCGCTGGCTGGCACCGGCCTAGAGGAGGCTGCCGGGCTGCTGGACGGGCTGCACGCCGAAGGGTTGCTGACCGAGGCCGGCTACCGCCGGTATGGCATGCATGACCTGCTGCGCCGCTACGCCCGCGACCACGCCGCCCACGATGAGCCCACCGCCGAGCGCGAGCAGGCGCTAGGCCGGCTGCTGGATTACTACCAGCACGCCGCTGCCCTGGCCCAGGCCTGCCTGGCCCGCCAGGCCAGGCCCGGCCCCCCGCTTGCCGCCCCGGCCGGGTCACTCGTGGTCCCTGTCCTGGGGGACGCCGGGCAGGCGCTGGCGTGGGCGCGCGCGGACCGTGACAATCTGCTCGCCTGCCTTGACTATGCCGCCGAGCACGACGACCATGCCAGGGTCATCGCGCTCACCGCGGGCATTACCGCGCTCATGCGGCGTGACGGCCCGTGGGCCGACGCGATCGCCAGGCATGCTGCCGTGGTGCGCGCGGCGCAGCGGCTCGGCGACCGGCTGAGCGAGGCCAGCGCGCTCAGCGAGCTCGGCATCGTGCGGCGGCTGACCGGAGATCACGAAGGAGCGGCGAGCGCGCTCGGCACGGCGCTCGGCCTGTACCGGGACCTCGGCGAACGGCTCGGAGAGGCCGATGCGCTCTATGACCTGGGCCTGGTGTGGCGGATGAAGGCGGACTTCCCCCGCGCAGTCGAGTCGCTCGAGCAGTCGCTGGCGATCTACCGGAAGCTGGGCGACCGGCAGGGCCAGGCCAACGCGCTGAATCACCTTGGGATCGTGCGGCGACTGACGGGAGACGCCCGCAGCGCGGGGCTGGCGCTGGCGGAGACGCTGGACATCTACCGCGGCCTTGGTGACCGGCAGGGCCAGGTCACCGTCCTGAACAGCCTGGGTGCGCTGCAGTGCCAGTCCGCTGAATTCGCGGCCGCGGTCGGCACCCTGAGCGAGGCGCTGTTCGCCTCCCGGGAGGTCGGCGACCGGCTGGGCCAGCTCAACGCGCTGGTCAGCCTGGGGCGTGTGCTGCAGCAGACCGGTGACTACCCGGGCGCCACGCGTGTGCTTGACGAGGCCCTGCGGCTGTCCCGCAAGATAGGGAGCAGGCTGGGTCAGGCCTTCTCGCTCTGCCTGCTTGGCCTGGTCGACCGGCTAACCGGCGATCTCCTCGGGGCGGAGCAGGCACTGGAAGAGTCGCTGGACATCGCTTGTCAGGTCGGCAGCGGCACTGCTCAGGCCAATGCCCTGTGCAACATCGGAAGCCTGCGGCGAGTAACCGGCGACCATGAGGCCGCCGCGCAAGCGCTCGATCAGGCGCTGGCCATCTACCGCAGCGTCAGCGATCAGGCTGGCGAGATCGAGGCGCTCAACGAGATGGGCGCCTTGCACCGGGCGGCCGGCGACGTGGCAGGCGCCGAGACCTGCCACCAGCGGGCGCTGGACCTAGCGCATCAGATCGCGAGCGATCTGGACGAAGGCCACGCACTCGCCGGCCTTGGCCGCTGTGACCTGGCTGCGGGCCGTACCGCGCAGGCGCGAGCGCGGCTGCGGCAGGCACTGGACATCTACCAGCGACTCGGTTCAGCGGAGACCACGGGGGTCAGCGCGGAGATTGACGGCCTTGGCCTTGCTGCGCCAGGGCAATCAGGCTCCTGAACCCGCGCTCGTGCCCTGCCCGGCCGCCGAGCAGGTAGCTGCCGGGCCGCGCCGGAGTGGCGCGGTCCGGTAGCTGAGCTTGGATCGTTGCGGCTCATGTCACGGAACGCAGGGGCACGGAAGGGGCTAGCTGACCTCGATGGCCGGCACCTGCTCGGTTGCCAGGCTGACCAGGTGATGACCGAGCCGAATGGCATGGTGAGTCGCCATAACCGGGTCGCCAAGGTGTCCATTCACGGGGTCGTGAGTGCGTGTCAGTGAACGGCGGGCAGGGGTGGTAGCCAGGGATTTCCGGTGAGGGCGTCGCGAATGGAGCCGAGGGTGGCGATGCCGCGGGCGGCGGCGGAGTCGAGGTAGCAGCGGATGGTGCACCAGCGGGCGAGGGTGCCCAGGGCATGCCAGTAGCCGGAGACTGCCTGATGGCGCTTCGCGGCCTTGGCGCCGCGCTCGGCGACGTTGGTGGTCCAGTCGACGGTGAAATCGCGGGTGAACAAGAAAGGCCTGCTCCTTGTAATCGCGCAGCCGGCAACTGAGGGCGTAGCCGCCAGCCGGCGCTGGACTTGTCCGCCCAGCCCGCCGGCACCGGCACGCCCAGCAGCATCGCCATCACCTGCGCGGCCCCCTCGGGGCGGCACGTTCCCGAACGCGGTCAGCACCACCGCCGCGGCGTTCAGCACCGCCCCGTACGACACCGACCCGGCATGCGCGCCCGGCGGCGGCGCCACGAACGTGACCTCCCCGCAGCACCCGCACGCCCGGCCCGGCAGCGCCAACTCGGTCACCTTGCGCATGACCTCCACGTCAATGACCTGAGGCACCGCGACCCCGCGCCGCGCCACGCCGCCAGTCGGACCCGCGCCGTCGGCACCGGGCCGGCGACTCCATGGCCTTGCGCACACCGGGATCCGGATCCTGGGCCAGGCCCGTGCCCGGATGCACGGGCTAGCTTTTCTCGAAATCCTGGCCGGGTCTGTCTTGTTAAGTCGCAGCACTCCGGCCTGGGGAAACGCGAGCACGATGACGTCGGCACTCCCTATACGCTCCCCAGATGCTGCTGGTGATTGCATTGCAGCCGGTCAGCGAACCGCACCCGGAAAGCGAGCAGGCCATGTGCGCAGGCCACGGCCTCACCAAGCATGACTGCGCGGGCCACGCTAAAGCGCGCGTAGGGCTCGATCGGCGCGCATGCTGTGGCGCCCCGCTACGACATTCGGGTTGATGCAGAATTGGTGTTTCTGCGTTTGCCCTGGCTCGTCGCGGTGGTGATCGTCACAGGCTGCTTCGTCGTTTGCCTCCCGTGTTACTTCCCGATCGTGACAACCGAGCTCATGGCAGGCACGTCGATTCAGGGACCATGGCCGCGCTCTGCTCGCGTGCCTGGCCGGGCCATTCGGCCGGCCCGGACGCCGAGCCGTCAGCCGTGTGACCGAACGTGGCCGCGGCTCGGGTAGCCGGCTGCGGTCTCAGCGCAGCAAGGACTGCCTCAGCCGGCGCCGGCTGCGCGACCGGCGCAGGGCTGCGACGCCGATGCCGAACGGGATGATCACGATGTCGGCCAGTCCGATCACCAGGGGTATCTCCCATTGCCCGGGTGAGGTATACGGGGCACCGGGAAGCTCGGCGTATGCCGGGTCCTGCGGGTCCACCACGACGGTGACCGGCGCGCCTGG